>DVMR01000045.1 GCA_018714845.1 Candidatus Ventrousia excrementavium | reverse complement strand
CCTGCGTGTGGATGGCCGCGCGCAGAGGAATCTTCAACGCCATTTCGGGGCTGCTGGGCAGCCTTGCCGGGCTGATTGGCTCGCTGTTGCTGACGCCGCGCCTGGAAGGCTTTACGGCCCGGCTGATTCGGCCTTTTTTGAGCGGCGTTGTCAGCCGTGCGGCCGAGTCGCTGGGGCTGACCGAACTTTTGTCGTCGCCGGTGGTCGAAGAGACGCGCACTGGCTTTGCCGAACTCTTGCAGGCGCTGGGAGTGCCTGAAACACTGTGGGAAAACCTGACGGCCAGCGCACAGACGGCCGGCGAACAGATTTCGGCCGCCGCCGGTCAGGCTCTGGCCGAGCAGCTGGCCCCGGTCATCACCTTTGTTGTATTGTTCCTCGTCATCCAGCTGGCTGTGCGCATTGTATGCTCGCTGCTCAGCCTGGATCTGCCCATTCTGCGTTCGGTCAACAAGCTGGGCGGCGCGCTGCTGGGCGCGGTGACGGGGCTGTGCATGGTTGCAGTGCTGTGCTGGGGTATTATGCGCTTTTCGCCCGCCGAAGAAGTCGGATTTCTCAATCAGCCGGCATTGCTTGAAAGCCGCATAGGCGGCACGGTCTGCGGACTGCTCGGGCTGGAGCGGTCGGCACCGGATGTATAAGGCCATCATCTTCAGCTTCTCAAAGGAGAGAATAGTTTATGAACATGCCAATCTGTGCCCGCTGCAAAAAGAATGTTGCGGTGGTTTTTATCACAAAAATGGAAAACGGCAAGGCCAAAAACGAGGGCCTGTGCTTAAAATGTGCCCGCGAGCTGGGAATCAAACCGGTCAGCGATATGATGGATAAGTTCGGCATCACCGATGAAGACGTCGATCAGCTGTCCGAGGAGCTTTCGCAGGGCGGCGGAGAGATGCTCGAAGGCCTGATGGCCAGCTTTGGAAACGAGCAGAACGACGCGCCCGCGGCAGAGGACGGAGAGGAAAATCCGTCGCGCGCCCCGACCTTCCCGCTGTTCAGCCTGTTCAGCCGCGAACGGCGTGACAAGCAGCCGCCTGCGGGCGAAGAAAAGGAGCAGCAGCCGCAGCGCAAAAATTCCCGCAGGGATGAGAAAAAGCACAAGTTCCTGCGCTCATATGCGCTGTGCCTGACCGAACGCGCACGGGACGGCAAGCTGGACCGCGTTGTCGGCCGCGACCGCGAGACCGAGCGCGTCATTCAGATTCTCAACCGGCGGCAAAAGAACAACCCCTGCCTGATCGGCGAGCCGGGCGTCGGCAAAACGGCGGTCGCAGAGGGCTTGGCGCAACGCATTGCCGATGGCAATGTGCCGTACAAGCTGCGCGATAAGGAAGTCTGGCTGCTCGACATGACGGCCATGGTGGCGGGCACACAGTTCCGCGGTCAGTTCGAGGGGCGCATGAAGAGCCTGATTGACGAAGTCAAGGCGCTGGGGAATATTATCCTCGTCATTGACGAGGTGCACAACCTGGTCGGCGCCGGCGACGCCGAAGGCAGCATGAACGCCGCCAACATCTTAAAGCCCGCGCTGTCGCGCGGCGAAATCCAGGTCATCGGCGCCACCACCTTCAAGGAGTACCGCAAGCATATCGAAAAGGACAGCGCTCTGGAACGCCGCTTCCAGCCCGTTGTCATCACCGAGCCTTCGGCTGACGAGACCTTTGAAATCCTGCGCGGAATCAAGGGGTATTACGAAAAGTTCCACGGCGTCGTCATTCCTGACGAGATGCTGCGCCAGACCGTTTACCTGGCGGACCGCTATATCAGCGACCGGTTTATGCCGGACAAAGCAATCGACCTGTTGGACGAGGCCTGCTCAGACCTCAACCTGAAAAACACCGTTATCAACGAGCGTGCGCAGCTCGAGGACGAGCTGGCCGGCCTGATTGCCGAGCGCGAGGACCTGCTGGCAAAAACGCAGGAACAGGCCGAGCACGCTGAGGAATTCTACGCCCGCGTTGCTGAGATTCGCAGTCAGGAAATGCGCACGGAGGAGCGGCTTGAAGAGCTCAACAAGCAGCCGCAGCCTGTTTTGAGCATTGACGACCTTTCGCGGGTCATTGAGCTGTGGACCAAAATACCGGCCAGCCGCGTGCGCGAACAGGACTATGAGCGCCTGGTGCATCTGGAAGAACGGCTCAAGAGCCGTGTCATCGGGCAAGATGAGGCCGTCGAGGCCGTATCGGCCGCCATTCGCCGCCGCCGCGCGGGCATCAGCGAAAAGCGCAAGCCCATTTCGTTTATCTTTGTCGGCCCGACCGGCGTGGGCAAGACCGAGCTGGTCAAGCGTCTGGCCGAGGATCTGTTTAACACCCCGGACGCACTGATTCGTCTGGACATGAGCGAATATATGGAAAAGCACTCGGTATCCAAGCTCATCGGCGCGCCGCCGGGATATGTCGGCTATGACGAAGCGGGACAGCTGACCGAAAAGATACGGCGCCGGCCGTACAGCGTCGTGCTGTTTGACGAGATTGAAAAGGCTCACCCCGATGTGCTCAACATGCTGCTTCAGATTCTGGATGACGGCCGTATCACTGACGCACAGGGCCGCACGGTCAACTTTGAAAACGCCGTCGTCATCATGACATCCAACGCGGGGTCAGAGCGGCGTGACGGCACGGTTGGGTTTGGCCACACCGTCACAGAGCAGGGCCGCGAAAAGGCGCTCAAGGCGCTGAGCGACATCATGCGTCCTGAGTTTATCAACCGCATTGACGAGGTCATTTCGTTCAATCAGCTGTCGCCCGAGGACTTCCAGAAGATCTGCCGCATCATGCTGAAGGATTTGGTTGAAGCCACAGAGCATAACGGCATTGAGCTGCACTGGGACGAAGCGCTTGTTCAGTATCTGGCCGATAAATCCTACTCCATCAAGTACGGCGCGCGCAACCTGCGCCGCCTGATTGAAAAAGAGGTTGAGGACAAGGCGGCATCTCTGATTATCGAAGCCTACGAGCATCCGCTGACCCGCCTGTTTGTCACGGTAGAAAATGGCGAAGTCAAGGTGACGGGCGAATAACTGCATAGACAAAAAGACCGCCGGCTCCGCCGGCGGTCTTTTTACTGTACTCAGATGTTCTGGTAATCGACGGTGGCGTTGCCATTGTCGTCGTAGACGACAGCGTCTTTGTCCAGGGTGATTTTGTCAATGGCGGCAAAATAGGCTTCCTTGGACGGATAGGCGGGCTGGTAATTGGCGACAATTTCACGGCCTGCGGCAGCGTCGTTTGTCAAGAGGGCGTCAGCGACAAGCAGCTGCGCTTTGGCCGAATTGACACACTGGCGGTTGGGGTCGGCCACGCAGTAGTCGATGCCGTGGCCGGTGCCGGTGGCGCCGGCGGCGTTGAACTGCACGCCCGGCATGATAGCGGTCAGGTCGCCAAAGTCAGAGGAGCCGGTGCCCCAGCGCTCGTAATCAAAACGGACGCGGTCAGCGCCGACCAGGTCGATGCAGCACTGCTCGACCAGCTTCATAAAGGCGGGGTCGTGAACCTCGGGAGAGTAGCCCGGACGGTCGCACAGCTCGACGCCCGCACCCAGGGCGAGCGCAGCGCCGGCCAGCGCACGGTTGATGCGCCGGTTGGCCGCCATGATGGCGTCCAGCGTGCGGCCGCGGACATAGCTTTCAACCTTCATTTCGTCGGGGATGATGTTGACGGCGCAGTTGACGCCCATCATGATGGGATGGAAGCGGATATGGTCCTGGTCCTGGAATGTCTCGCGCAGGTCATTGCAGGCCTGCAGGCCGAGCATGGCGGCATACTGGGCGTTGATGCCGCGGTGCGGCGCGCCGCCCGCGTGCGAGGATTTGCCCTTGAAGCGGATGGTCTTGGCCATGCAGCCGTTGCTGCCCAGCCCGCACGACAGGTCAAAGGGCTCGCCTTCGCCGGCCGCCGTGCCGTGGACCATCAGGCTGAGGTCGACGCCGTCAAAGTAGCCGCGGTACATAAACTCAACCTTGCCGCCCATATAGTGGATGACGCCTTTTTTGCGCAGCTCTTCGCGGAAAGCGAGCTGAATCATCTCTTCGGCCGGAACCATCATCAGGCGGATGGAGCCGCTCATGCCGTCGAGCGCGCCCGGTTCTTTCAGAGCGGCGGCAATGCCCAAAAGGGCGGCGCCCTGCGCATGGTGGCCGCAGCAATGGGTCATACCGTTGACAGACTCGGGGTGATTGGCGATGTCAAGCGCATCGAGCTCGCCCATGATGCACAGTTTGGGGCCCGGCCGGCCGGTGTCGATATCGGTGAAAAAACCGGGAATGTCGCCGGGCTCAGTCAGCGTATAGCCCAGCTTTAAAAAGGCATCCTTGAGGTAGTTATGAGCTTCCCACTCGGTATAGCCGGTCTGGGGATGTGCCCACAGCCAGCGCTCGGCGTTGAGCACCAGCTGGCGGCTGCGGTCGACGGCGGCGACCAGTTTTTGTTGTCTTTCTGTCATGGTGGTTTCCTCCTTATTCTTCGATGTATCCGATATAAATGTTGTAATTGGGCAGATACCACTGTCCGTCAATCATAACCATCGTCGTCTGGCCGCGCAGTGTGCGGTCGCCGGTATTGCCGGTCAGATAGATGTCAAAGGTGACGTCGCTGACGCTTTCGACGGCGCTGTTTTCGGCGCGCGCTGCGTTGAGGGCGGTCGCGGTCGAGCGCTCCTGCTCGACAATGCTGACGGTTACTGACACCTCTTCACCAACCCATGTTATGGCCTGTTCACGGTCGGTCAGAGCCATGTTGGACACCCCGCCCAGGGTGTAGACCGTCATAAAATGGTCGCGCACCTCACCTTCGGGCAGACATTCGGCCATCTTTTCCACATTGGCGTACACATACATGTTCTCATAATACTGCTGCAAAACGCTGAGCACGCTGCTGCCGCTGCCGAGGGCAAGGCGCAGAATGACGGCAAACAGCACGATGACAACGACAGCCGCGATGGCAGCCGTCGCTTTGGGGGACAGCGGCTTGCGCGCTGCGTGCTCTTTCGCAGGCTTTTTTGCGGGCTGGGCCGCGTTTTTGGGGGTGTGATGATGGTTGGACTTTGCTTTGCTCATAAGATTTTTACGCTCCTTGTGCCAGTGTAATGTTCCAGCCGCAGGGTGTGCAGAGCATCCTGCGCGCAGACCTGAGCGCTGTCAAGCGCCTGCTGCTGCGTCTGGCCGCGGGCCAGGGCATACAGCTTGATTTTAGGTTCAGTGCCCGATGGGCGGATGACGACGGTGCAGCCGTCGGATAAAACAAAACGAAGGACGTCGGCGCCGCAGAGGGACAGAGGGAGCTGCGTGCCGTCGGCGGCGCGGGAAATGCAGCAGAGAAAGTCGTCAGTCCGCAGCACGGCCCGGCCCGAAATGACGGCCGGCGGGGAACGGCGCAGGCTGTCCAGGCTGCCGCGGATGGCGTCCTGGCCCACAGCACCGGGAAGGGTGACACTGGCAGTGCGTTCGGCATGGAAGCCGAGCTCGCGCCCCAGCTCATCCAGTCGGTCATGCAGCGTCAGGCCGCGTGCGCGCAGGCCGCAGGCCATGGACGCGATGACCAGAGCGGCCGAGACGCCGTCTTTGTCGTGCACGTCGGGGTTGAGCATATACCCGATGGCCTCTTCAAAGGCAAGGACCGGCCGCAGGCCGCTTTGGCGCAGGCGTTCGGCCTCGGCGGCCAGGTGCTTGAAGCCGGTGAAGGTGTCGATGCACCGGCAGCCCCGGCGTTCGGCCGCAAGGCGCGCCATGTCGGTCGACACCAGCGTCTTGAGAATGACGTCTTGCGGAGAAGCTTTCTGAAGAAGAAAATCAGTCAAAAGCACACCAACCTGATTGCCGGTCAGCGGCCGCATTGCGCCCCCGGCATCACGCGCCCACACGGCGATGCGGTCGGCGTCCGGGTCGTTGGCCAGAATAAGGTCAGCGCGGGCTGTTTCAGCCAGCGTCAAAGCGGGGCCAAAGCCGTCGGGGTTTTCTGGGTTGGGATCAGGGGTTGTGGGAAAGTCGCCGTCCGGCTCGAGCTGTTCGGATACACAGTGCACTGATGTCAGCCCGGCCCTTTTCAGTGCCTCGGGAACGACAGCGCCGCCGACACCGTGAAACGGCGTGTAGACAATGGAAAGGTCCGGACAGGCGGCAAAGTCGCTACGCTCCTGTACGCACCGAAGAGCCGACGCAATAAAGCGTTCGTCCATGTCGTGCCCCAGGAGGATGATGCCGCACAGGGGCGGCGGCGTGGAAGCCAGCACGTCGCTGCGCGCCATTTCGCCGGCAATTTCACCGGCCAGCGCGTCGTCGATCTGTGCACCGCCCTGCCAGTAGACCTTGAGACCGATGTACTGGGGCGGGTTGTGGCTGGCTGTCATGCAGATGCCGGCTGCAGCCTCCAGCGCGCGAACGGCAAACGAGAGCTCAGGCGTTGGACGGGGCTTGGAAAATAAGTATACGGGAATGCCCATGCCGCACAGGGCGTCAGCGGCTGCGCGGGCCAGTTCGGCGCTGCCGTGGCGGGCGTCATAGCCGATGCAGACGCCGCGGGCGGCAAAATCCGGTCCGCGGGCCGCAAGCCGTACACCCAGCGCCCGCGCTGTCCAGGCAGCGGTATGGCGGTTGAGCCGCGACGTGCCAAGACCCGCCGGAGTGCGCAGTCCGGCTGTGCCGAACGCGGGCGGGGGACCAAAGCAGTCAGCGATGCTGGCTGCGTCCAGCTGCGAAAGCTGAAAGCGTTCGTCATCATTGAGCAGGGGATTGTGCAGCCAGCTCTGGTATCTGGCCTGCACGGAATCGGTCATAAAGCTCACCTCTTTATCATTATAATCAATTTGGGCGCCGAAAGCCAGAAAAAATTTGTTTTTTCTGCCCGGTTGTTTTATACTGGTGATAAGGAACCGCCCAGGGGGCTGTCAGACACAAGTCGGCGTGCCGTCTGCCGAAAAGACGGCACCGCGGCGCGGCCGCGGCGAGAGGAGAACTGTATGCGCATCAGAGAAATCAAAGAACTGATCGACGCCCGTCTGATTTGCGGCGAGCACCTGCTGGACGAAGAAATTCACAACGTCTGCGGGTCTGATCTGATGAGCGATGTGCTGGCCTTTTCTGACGGGCAGATGCTGATTACCGGGCTTGTCAACCCGCAGGTCATTCGCACAGCCGAGATGGTGGACATCCGCTGTATTGTGTTCGCCCGTGACAAAGTGCCCGACGCCGGCATGGTTGAGCTGGCGCGCGAAAAGGACATGGCCGTCATGACGTGTCATGGCTCGATGTTCGACGTGTGCGGTATTTTGTACCAGCACGGCCTGAGAGGGGAGGGGTGAGCTTGCCCGATGCAATCAGAATGAGATTTGACGTGGACGGCAATGATTTTGCCGCCGCGGGGACGGCCTCGAGCGAGGTAAAGCGCGCGCTTAAGCAGCTGGGCATGCCGTCCGGCCTGGTCAAGCGTGCGGCCATCTGCATGTACGAGGGCGAAATCAACATGGTCATTCACGCCGACGGCGGCGTGGCGTCGGTCGCCATCCGCCCGGGCAGCGTAGAGATTGAGCTGTGCGACCACGGCCCCGGCATTCCCGACCTGGAGCTCGCCATGCAGGAAGGGTATTCGACTGCAAGCGAGCAGGCGCGCAATCTGGGGTTTGGCGCCGGGATGGGCCTGCCAAACATGAAGCGTTACGCCGATGAGCTTAAAATTGAGACCGAGCTCGGCGTGGGGACGACGGTTTATATGCTTTTGCACGACCGTCCCTGCTGAAAAATATCTGCCATTCCCGCGGCGGCCGGGAATGGCGGCACAATTTGCCGCCGGAAGGAGTGGCACTGCCATGGAACGGGGACTGTTTCATTCTGTCACCCTCAATCTTGACAAGTGCAAGGGTTGCACGACCTGCATCAAGCACTGCCCGACCGAGGCCATTCGCGTGCGTTTCGGAAAGGCGTACATCATTGAAGACCGCTGCATTGACTGCGGACAGTGTATCCGCGTCTGCCCGCACCGCGCGAAAAGCGCTGTGTGCGACAGCTTTGAAGCGCTCAAAAACTACCGCTGCACCGTCGCATTGCCGGCGCCCAGCCTGTACGGACAGTTCAACAACCTGACCGACATCGGGCTGGTGCTGACCGGGCTTTTGAAAATCGGGTTTGACCGGGTTTACGAGGTGGCGGCGGCCGCTGAGTACCTGTCAGATTTTACGCGCAGCGAACTTTTGAAAAACCGGAAACTGCCGCATCCGACCATTTCATCGGCCTGCCCGACCTGTGTCCGGCTTATCAAGCACCGGTTTCCCGAGCTGGCAGGGCATGTGCTGCCATATGCGGCGCCGGTCGAGCTGGCCGCCATTCTGGCGCGTGACCAGGCGGTGGCAGAGACCGGGCTGGCGCCTGAAGAAATCGGCGTGTTCTTTATCTCACCCTGCCCGGCCAAAGTGACGGCCAGCCGCCTGCCGGTCGGCGGCGGCGTCCGCGTCATGGACGGTGTTTTATCCATGACCGATGTGTACACCCGGCTGCTGCCGGTGCTCAAAGGCATTGAAGAGCCCGAAGTCACTCCCCAGGCCGGCCTGACCGGCATCGGCTGGTCGGTGTCCGGCGGCGAGGGCTCGGCCCTGCTCAACGGCCGGTATCTGGCCGTTGACGGCATTGAAAACGTGATTAAGATTCTCGAAGACCTTGAGGACGAAAAGCTCCCTGATTTGGATTTTATCGAGCTCAACGCCTGCACACAGGGGTGTGTCGGCGGCTGTCTGGCCGTCGAAAATCCTTATGTGGCCAAGACGCGCATCCGCGGGTTGATGAAGTACCTGCCGGTCTCGCGCAACAAGGCGTCCGCTGTCGAGGGCATGGCCGACGGCATCCGGTGGAAGGGCTCCCTGGAATCAGAGTCGCAGTGGGCGCTTGACACCGATATGGGCGCAGCAATGGAGAAACTGCTGCGCATCAATGAGCTGACGTCCAGTCTGCCCGGACTTGACTGCGGTTCGTGCGGCGCGCCGACCTGCCGGGCGCTGGCCGAGGACGTCGTGCTGGGCAGCGCCAGCGAGGAAGACTGTATTTTCCGTATGCGCGAACGCATGCAGATTCTGAGCGGCGGGGGAGAGGCAGACGCCGACGCATACCTGCCGCCGCCGTTCCGCAAATGTGAGGAGGAGAGAAAGTGACCATTCGTCAGCTGATTGACCGGCTGTCCCTGCGCGTGCTGGCCGGCGGGGCGTCCGATGAAACACAGCTTCAGGGCTGCTATATCGGCGACCTGCTCAGCCGTGTCATCAGCCGCAGCGTGCAGGGCGGACTGTGGATTACCATTATGAACAACTTAAATGTCGCGGCCGTCGCGGTGCTGGCTGACATCCCCTGCGTTTTGCTGGCCGAAGGGGTCGAAGCCCCGGAGGACCTGTGCGAAAAATGCGCCGAGGAAGGCATCTTTTTGCTGGGCAGCGACCGGAGCGCTTATGAGCTGGCCGCCGCTTATGCGCAGAACCAGCCATGAGGCTGTATTACGACTTTCACATGCACTCCTGCCTGTCGCTCTGTGCCGAGGACGACATGACGCCGGCCAATATTGCCGGCATGGCGGCTCTGGCCGGGCTGGATACCTTTGCCCTGTCTGATCACCAGTCAGCCAAAAACTGCCCGGCCTGCGCCTTTCACGCCGCACAGCACGGGTTGTTATTCCTGCCGGCACTCGAGTTGTGTACCCGCGAGGAAGTGCATGTGCTCTGCCTGTTCGCCGAGCTGCGGCATGCGCTCGACTTCACCGAATACGTCGGTCAGCGGCTGCTCATTACGCCGCCGGCACGCAAGCGCAGTCTGTGGCGCCAGACCATCATGGCGGAAAACGATGTGCCAGTGGGGCAGGAGCCGCTGTGGCTGGGCTCGCCGGCTGACATCGGTATTTACGACACGGCGGCATTGGTGCATGACGCGGGCGGGCTGGCCATTCCGGCGCACATGGACCGGCCGTCGGCTTCCATCATTGCGAACCTGGGACTTTATGACCCGGCCATGGGCTTTGCACTGTGCGAGCTGACCGCCGGGTGCGACGAGCAGCGTTTTGTGCGCGAGCATCCCGAACTGCGCGGAATGCGCTTTATCCGCGGCGGAGACGCGCACGACCTGGCGGCAATCCCCGATCGGCAGTGGACAATCGACGTGCCCGAGCGCACGCCGCAGGCTGTCCTGCGGGTGCTGTCCGGGCAGGGGTGAAAAAGTGTGCCTTTTTGACGGAAGACCCTTCGGGGTCTTCTTTTCATGTGCAATGCACATAGATAAAACGGAGTATAAGTAAATAAAGTGTAAATATGCACAAAATATACTGGATTTTAATGATTCATTTTGATATAATAACATCTATTCACATTCACGAACGGACGAAAAGGAGGCATTCATGAGCTGGAAACAGGAACTGAAAAACAGCGTGACCGATATCGAGAGGCTGAGCGAAAGGCTGCCCATCGACAAGGAACGCCGAACGGTGCTTGAGAGCATCGTCGACATGTACCCCATGCGTATTCCGGATTACTACCTTTCGCTGATTGACCCGGAAGACCCAAATGACCCCATTGCGCGCATGTGTGTGCCTTCGGAGTACGAGCTGGGCGAGGGCGGGGCGTTTGACACGAGCGGCGAAGGCGAAAACACCAAGCTGGAGGGGCTGCAGCACAAATACAGCCAGACGGCCATGCTGCTGTCGACCAGCCGGTGCGCCATGTACTGCCGCCACTGCTTCCGCAGGCGCATGGTCGGCCTGTCGGAAGAGGAGACCATCAAGCAGTTTGACCCCATGGCCGAGTACATCGCCCGGCACCCTGAAATCACCAATGTCCTGATTTCAGGCGGTGACGCCCTGCTCAACAGCAACGCGGTCATTGCGCATTTTCTGCGCGTTCTGGGGGAAATTGACCATGTGCGCATAATACGCTTCGGCACGCGGCTGCCCGTCGTACTGCCCCAGCGCATCAGCGAAGACCCCGAGCTTTTGACTATTTTGGGCAATTACACACGTAAAAAGCAGATTAACATCGTCACACAGTTCAATCATCCGCGCGAGCTGACGCGCGAGTCGCGCAAGGCAGTGCGGCGTCTGATGGCCAATCGCATGGTGGTCAGCAATCAGACGGTGCTGCTCAAGGGGGTCAACGACGACCCCGATACGCTGGCACAGCTCATGGCCGGGTTGGTCGCCTGCGGCGTTGTGCCCTATTATGTTTTCCAGTGCCGTCCTGTGCGCGGCGTTGTCGACCAGTTCCAGGTGCCGCTGCACCGCGGCTATGACATTGTGGAACAGGCCAAAAGTAAAATGAACGGCCAGGAAAAGCGCTTCCGCTACATTATGTCGCATGTTACGGGCAAAATCGAGATTCTGGGGAATCTGTCGGGCGGGCGAATGCTTTTCAAATATCACCAATCCAAATATCCTGAAAATCATGGGCGTATCTTTGCGCAAGACGTAGCGCCCGATCAGCTGTGGCTTGACACTATCGAGCCGCAGGAGATATAAAGGGTCACAGCAAAACACCAAAAAGAGCGGACGGAGAGCAGTGAGCTCCCCGCCCGTTTTTTGATATTTACAGTAAAGAACTGGTGCTGTGAAAAATCAGAAATACGCTTAACAGGCCGACAGCGCCCGGGACGATGTAAGACGATACCTTGCTCAGCACGTTCTCCAGGCGCGTGATAAATGCTGTGCCCCGCAGGCGGTTGTACCCCAGGTAGACGAGCACAAGGGGCAGCACATAGACAAAATCGTATAAAACGATGAACGCAAGCACCAGGGGGAAGGCGTAATGATAGGTCGACAGCACGGCCAGAAAACCAAAATACGGCAAAGCACTTGTCAGCTCGATAAAGCAGAATGCAGCGCCCATGACGAACAGGGACAGCGGCGTAAGCTGTGCTGCGGGCTGAGACAGATTCTGCTGTACAGCGGCTGCGCTGCGTTTCACCCTGGCGAATAGCCTGATTCCAACGCCCAGGCAAAGGAATCCGGCAGCCAGCTCGAGACCGTATACATACAGAGGGTAAGCGGCTGTCAGAGATGACAGAAGCTGCGTCACCCAGGCGGCAATGCCGTAGTAAATGGCAAGCCCCATGGCCAGATTGGCGCTGCCGATGCCAAAAATAAAAAACAGGGTATGACGCTTGTTATTGACCATGGCCTGCAGCATCATCTGCTGCGCGATGGCCGACGGATTGAGACAGTCAAAAAAGCTTGTTGTCAGGGTCGTACCCAAAAGGATCAGCATATTGTTCCTCCTGAAATGATGATATGAAAACATTTTGTCCGGACGAGCGGGGGAAATCAGGGCCTGCGCATAAGAAAAATCCCTCCTGACAAAGAAAAAAGGCCTGTGTTGTGTAACACAGGCCTAATACACAAAAGAGCGCCCCGGCGGGCGAGAATATGAAAAAATAAAGCGCCTTGCCCTGCGTTCCTTCTAAGGCCTAACGGAACGGGGACCAGACGCAAACCCGGCGGTTATCGGCAATCATTATAGAGTATTGCCCGGCAAAAGTCAAGCCTCTTGAAACGGGCCTGTACAAACGGAAAAGGCACCCGTGGGGTAACGGATGCCTTTTCGCGTTTCAGTCTTTTTAGAGGGGGTTGGGGGAATAAGAGAGGTACTTTCCGTAATTATAATACCATGATGCCTTTTGGAATGTGTGGACGTTCTGTGAACGTTTTTTTAATATTTTTGCCGGGTTTTGTGAACATTTTTAATTAGAAGGCGAGCCCAGAACAACCTGCAAATCTATCTCCTCGCCGTTGCGCTCAACGGTCAGGGTGATGGTGTCGCCCGGTTCGCATTTGTCCTTTTCATAATTGAGCTCTGAAAAACTTTCAACCTCGACACCGTTGAAGGCGACGATTTTGTCATCAACCTGTACGCCGGCCTGCTCAGCAGGGCCGCCGGGGGTGACTTCCTTGACAACCAGGCCCGGCTCAAGGCGATAGAACAGCGCCTCCTGGGTGGTCAGGCTCTGGACCGAGACGCCCAGCACGGGGCGGTCTGTCACATAACCGTACTCAATCAGGTCGTTGGCAACGGTCAGGGCCGTCTCAATCGGAATGGCGAAGCCGATGCCTTCAACATCGTTGGCGTTGCTCTGCATAATCTTGGCGTTGACAACACCCACGACCTGGCCCTGGCTGTTGAACATCGGGCCGCCCGAGTTG
Source organism: Candidatus Ventrousia excrementavium (assembly GCA_018714845.1). Classification (GTDB taxonomy): domain Bacteria; phylum Bacillota; class Clostridia; order Oscillospirales; family Butyricicoccaceae; genus Ventrousia; species Ventrousia excrementavium. Next base: position 1,789 of record DVMR01000045.1, on the reverse strand, counting down.
CCGGGGTTGATGGCGGCGTTGGTCTGAATCAGGTTCATGACATAGTTGTCGATGGTGACTTCACGGCTGGGGGCTGAGACAATGCCGTCGGTCATGGTCTCGGCAAACTGAGTGCCGAGGGGGTTGCCGATGACATAAACCGGCTCGCCGGTGACAAGAGACGATGAATCGCCGAACTCAACAGCCGTCAAATCAGTGGCTTCGATGTGGATGACGGCGATATCAGTGTTTTCATCTGTGCCGACAACAGTGCCTTCAAAGCTGCGGCCGTCATTGAGTGTGACCTCGATGCTTTGTGCGCCGTCGACAACGTGGTTGTTGGTCAGGATATAGCCGTCCGAGCTCATGATAATGCCGGTGCCGCTGCCGGTGCCAATCTGCCCGTAGCTCTGGACCATTGTGGTGATGGAAACGACGGACGGGACACCCTTCTGGAAAATCTCAGGTGCTGTCATCGCGTCCTCGCTGTAGGTGGGCAGGTAGACCGTCTGACTGGCCTGCGTCTGGCCTTGAGTTTGGCTGGTGCCGCTGCTCGGTTCGGCGGCCTGCGCGGGGAACAGAGCATTGTAGCCCATCACAGAACCAACTGAAACGCAGGCGACCAATGCCAATCCGAGCACAGCCTTGCCGACCTTTTTCAGTCCAGTATGCTTTTTGTGGGGACGGGGAGTAAATACGGGGTCATAAAGATTGTTTTCATCCATACGGTTGTTGTTAAACATCTATGTTTCCTCCTCTTGGCGGTTATGCACCGTAGTTTGTTTTGATGCTTTTATTTTCAGGCCGAAATATGAAATACGAATGAAACAAAACAAAACATTTTGTAAATAACCAAAAGTATGCAAAAGCTGTAAATGGGCTGGAAAAGTGTCGGATTTTCTGGTAGAATAGCAGGGAAGAATCAAGGGAGAGATGAAACATATGAAGAGGTCCGTTTGTCTGCTGCTCTGTCTGCTGCTGGGGGCTTGTTTTCTGGCGGCCTGCCAGCGTGTCGAGGATGCGCCGCAGCCCGGCGATACAGCGTCCCAGGCTCCGCAGACTGAGAATATACAGCCTGAACCCGAGCCGGAGCCTGAACCGGAACCTGAGCCGGTGCGCATCAGTCTGATGGCGGTCGGCGATAATCTTTTGCACAATACGGTTTCAAACAGCTGCAGAACCGAAGCAGGCGGCTTTGATTTTACGCCCCTGTACGCGAACATCGCACCGTTCGCGCAGAAGGCAGACCTGGCTTTTATCAATGAAGAGGTACCGCTGGCGGGCGAGGTCGGCTCGTACCCGACGCTGAGCGCGCCGACTGAGGTCGCTGCAGCGCTGAAGGAAACCGGATTTAATATTGTCAATCTGGCGACCAATCATTCGCTTGACAAAGGGCAGACCGGACTTTTGACCTCGCTTGAAGCACTGGATGCGCAGGGCTTTGACGCTGTGCTCGGCTGCTTTGCCTCAGAAGAGGAGTCGGCTGCGCCCGCCCTGGTCGAAAAACAGGGGGTGACCTTTGGCTTTTTGTCCTATACCTACGGCACCAATGGCATCCCTTTGCCCTCGGACAAGCCGTGGATGGTGTCGCTCATTGACGAGGAAAAAATCGAAAGCGATATGGCATCGCTGCGCCCGCAGTGTGATGTGCTTATTGCATCCATGCACTGGGGCATTGAGTACCAGACGACCCCGTCGGATGAACAGCGGGCACTGGCGCAGAAGCTGGCCGACTGGGGCGCGGACATCATCATCGGGACCCATCCTCACGTTTTGCAGCCCATGGAGATGCTGACGCGGCAGGATGGAG
>DVMR01000044.1 GCA_018714845.1 Candidatus Ventrousia excrementavium | reverse complement strand
AGGAAAGGCCACCCAAAGCCCCAAAATTATAGGAGGAAATTTACGCTATGAAAATTACTGATTTGATCATCGACCCCCGGAGCCTGGGGAATAAGTTGTGGCTGGTGGATGTGACGCCGGCATACGAGTACCAGAACAACAAGCGGACGGATACCGTCCTCGGCTACCGCTATGCCGTCGCCCTGCCGGAAAAGGGCCTGGACAAAATCAATGTCCGCATTGACGGCGACAAGCGCATGGATGCCCCGGACGGCTATGCGGAAGTCCGCTTTGACGGTCTGGAGGTATTCATCTATTGGAGCCAGGGCCAGCCCCAGGTGGGGGCAAAAGCCACGGGTATCCATCTGGTGAATACGAAAGCCTGATGACCTGGGCGGCGCTGGTGAGGCCAGCCGGGATTAGGACAGTCCCCTCAAGGGAATGGCCCCCGGCGGCGCCAGCGCCGCCTTTCCCATAAGGGATAGTATTACCCTTATGGGAAAGTTGTGTCATGTGTCAACATCATACAAGGAGCGTGTTATGGAGACCAATTCAAAATCCCGCAAATGGGCGCTGGTGGTGAACAACCCACAAGAGGCCGGATTGACCCACGCCGCTCTTACGGAAATCCTGCATAAGTTTGCCCCGGCCTACTTCTGCATGGCCGACGAGATTGCGACGACGGGGACATACCACACGCATATTTTTCTGTATGCCGTATCCGCCATTCGCTTTTCCACCCTCAAAAACCGTTTCCCAACCGCCCATATCGAAAAGGCGTATGGGAGCGTACAGGATAACCGGGACTACATTTGCAAGTCCGGCAAGTGGGCGGACACGGACAAGGCGGAAACCTCGGTGCCTGGGACATTCGAGGAATGGGGCGAGGCCCCGCCGGAACGGGCGGAGAAACACCCGGAGATGTTCCGACTTGTCCAGAATATCCGGGCAGGCATGACCACCACGGAAATCATTGACGACTGCCCCGGCATGGCGTTCCGTATCCGGGAGATTGATCTGCTCCGGCAGACCTTGACGGCGGAGAAGTACGCCGTGGAAAACCGTAAGCTGGAAGTGGCCTACCTGTACGGCAGCACCGGAGCGGGCAAGACCTGGGGCATTTATGAGAGGCACGACCCCCGGAGCATTTACCGGGTGACGAATTACCGGGCGTCAAGGGGTGTGTCCTTTGACGGCTACCACGGGCAGGATGTTCTGGTGTTCGAGGAATTTAACAGTCAAATCCCCATCGAGGATATGTTGAACTACCTGGACATTTATCCCCTGGCGCTCCCGGCCCGATACAATGACAAGACGGCCTGTTACACAAAGGTTTATATCACTTCCAACCTCCCCCTGGAAAAGCAGTATTGGGCGGAACAACAGGGGAGGCCGGAGACTTGGCTGGCGCTGCTCCGCCGTATTCAGAACATCATCGAATATCTGCCGGACGGCTCCACCGTCCAGTGGAAGAAAGGAGGATTTCCCTATGACCCAAAATGAGAAATTCCAGATCCAGCGCCGGACGGCCCGGCGTAACTTCTGGCAACGATGGGGCGGAGTTTCCGCCCTGTCCCCCAGACTTCTCTTTATCCCGCTCTATCTGGCGGGGGCGGTTTATGTGTGGAGCAGGCAGGACGCCATCAGCACCCATGCGGGGCACATGGAGTTGATTTCCCCGGTTCTGCAAGCCGTTATGACCCACGCTCTTGCCTCCTATCTCCTGACGGGAGGCGTGGCGCTGGCCGTCCTGCTGGTCTATCCATTCGGACGGAAAGCGGCCCATGACCAGTTACAGAGCATTGGCCTTGTCAATCATGCGGGGATGGCTCCCACCCTGCTCCGCAAGCGGCGTGACAGGGATCATCCCAGGGTGACAGTATGGGAGTTCCAGAACCAGAGTATCCCTCTCACCGCCTGGGAGGACAAGCGGGCGGCAATCGAGGCGGCACTGGATGTGTCCATCGTAAAAATGACCTACGGCAAGGGAAAGAGCCGGGTGCTGGTCTACGCCGTCCCCGCCCAGGTGTTCTTACCGGAGGTACTGCCCTGGCAGGACGAATATCTGTCCCCGGAGAGTTTTGTGCTGGTGCTGGGGGAAAGCCTGCTGGGGCCAGTGACGGTCAACCTGGCCCACATTCCCCATATCCTGCTGGGCGGCTCCACGGGGAGCGGAAAGAGCGTACTGTTGAAGCTCCTGCTTATGCAGGCGCTTCGCAAGGGAGCGGAGGTCTGCATCGCCGACTTCAAGGGCGGCGTGGACTTCCCAAGAGCGTGGCGGGAGCGGTGCCGGATGTGCTTTGAGGAAAGTGATCTGCTGAATCTGCTGGGCAGTCTGGTGGACGAGCTGAACCGGCGCAAGGCCCTGTTTGGGGCTGAGGGCTGGCCTGATTTGGACGCCTACAACGAGGCCGCGGGGGAAACCCTGCCCCGGCTGATCTTTGCCTGTGACGAGGTGGCGGAAGTGCTGGACAGGACGGGAGCCGACAGCGAGCGCAAGAAACTGTTGGGACAGATCGAGAACCGGCTGGCCACCATCGCCCGGCTGGGCCGTGCGTTTGGTATTCACCTGATCCTCGCCACCCAGCGCCCGGACGCCAACATCATCCCCGGTCAGATCAAGAACAATATGGACTTCCGGGTGTGCGGCAGGGCAGACAGTGTGCTCTCCCAGATCATCCTGGACAACACCAGCGCCGCCGAGCAGATCCCCAAAGGCGCAAGAGGCCGCTTTATCACCGGGGATGGAACTGTGTTCCAAGGCTACTTGTTTGACGAAACCACCGCGCTCGGCAGAGCAGGGGGTGTCAACATTCAACAATGACACGCTCCAGAGGCTGCAAAGGACATTCGATCCATGAAGTCCTCTCACGTCAATTCCACCGAAATTTCCGAGCGCGAAATGTTTCTCACGGTGACCGACATGGCCGAACTGCTGAAAGTCTCCCGCTATGTGATAGACCGTATGCTCAAGAATGGCGAGCTGCCTGCGGCAAAATTGGGCGGACAGTACCGTGTCAGAACCGATGATTTTTTGAAATGGTGGGATCATCAGGTCAAACAAGAACAAAAAAATATTTTGAGAGGGTGCCTTCCCAAGTAGGCACCCTCTTTCCGTTGTCACGCTATTTTTCGTCATAGCGTGACAATTTCAAAAGCAGAGGCAAAACATTTTCCTATGAGAAAAAAGAAATAAGTTGCAAAATCTTTTGATTTTGCAACTTATTTCTGGAGCAGGGTACGGGAGTCGAACCCGCCTTAACGGCTTGGGAAGCCGCTGTAATACCGATATACCAACCCTGCATATTCAATTCCATAGAGTGACATTTAGCGTGACAATTTTGGATTTTTTGATTTCTGAAACCCGCAAACCGTTGAAAATACAGGATTTCTTTCCTGGTAGTTGTGGTGCTTGGGAAGCTTTCATTCTACCGATGAACTACGCCCGCACTTCTCTATTTCTCTATTATACTCAAATCACGAAAGATTGCAAGAGTTTTTTGCCAAAGGGCACTTGGCTGGATGATGTGAAAAAAGAGAAAATGCGCGGACAGTCAACAGACGATCCGCGCATACAGACTTACCGGCCGACGATTTCGCCGCTGGTTGAAATGGTGATGACCTGCTGGGGAATCATTTTACCGCTCTGGTGCAGCGCAGTGCGCACAGCGTTTTCCAGCCCGCCGCAACAGGGAACCTGCATACGCACCACAGTGACGCTGCGAATATCGTTCTGACGTAAAATTTCGGTCAGCTTTTCGCTGTAATCGACACTGTCGAGCTTGGGACATCCGACCAGCGTGATGCGCCCGCGGATGAAATCCTGATGGAAATTGGCGTAGGCATATGCCGTGCAGTCGGCGGCAACGAGCAAATCAGCGCCGTTGAAATAGGGGGCTGCCACCGGAACCAGCTTAATTTGCACCGGCCACTGCCCCAGCTGTGATTCACTGGCGGACGCCGGAGCGGGAGCGGCGGAAGCCCGCGGCCGGAGCGAACGCGCCTGCGAACCCGGGCAGCCGCAGGAAAGGGGCTGCCCTTCTGTCTTCTGTTGCTTGTTGCGCATGACGGCCGCCTCGTCATAAGCGGCAGCTTCGCGCTCGACAAACCGAATGGCACCGGTCGGGCAGGCGGGCAGGCAGTCGCCCAGCCCGTCGCAGTAATCATCGCGCAGAAGCCGTGCCTTGCCGTCTACCATGCCGATGGCGCCTTCATGGCATGCATCCGCACAGGCGCCGCACCCGTTGCACTTTTCTTCGTCGATATGAATAATTTTTCGAATCATATTGCATCCTCCTGTCAAAAGGCCGTAGTTGTGTTTGCAAAAACAGTATACTATAATGAAAGAAGCAAGTATGTTGTTTTAACAACAGACGGGAGGGAAATTGTGGAGCTTTTCAATGTCACGGATACGGCGCTGTTCCGCGGTGTCACAGAGGACGCACTGCCGGCAGTGATTGACAGACTGCAGGCGCGGATTCAGACCTTCCCACGCGGTGGAGTGATTTGCCGCGCCGGCGAGCCGGTGCGCGCGGCAGGACTGCTGCTGTCTGGCGAAGCCCACATCGAACACAGCGACTTTTGGGGGAATCAGAGCATTCTGGCCGGGATTGGTCCCGGCGAGTTGTTTGCCGAGGTTTATGCCTGTATGCCGGGCGCGTCGCTTCTGGTCAGCGTTACGGCTGTGCGCGAATGCTGCGTTTTATTTTTGGACATCGGGCGCATTATTTCAGGGGATGCCGTGCTGCGCAGCATCGGCGCGCCGCTGGAACAAAATTTGCTGCGCATTTTGGCGGGGAAAAATCTGGCGTTGACGCGCAAAATTCACTGCACTGCGCCCCGGAGCATCCGCAGCCGCGTGCTGACATATCTCTCTTTTCAGGCCATTGAGCACGGGGGCATTTCGTTTGACATTCCTTTTAACCGGCAGCAGATGGCCGACTATCTTTGTGTTGACCGCAGCGCGCTGTCGGCCGAGCTGAGCCGTATGCAAAAAGACGGACTGCTGGAATACAGCAAAAACCACTTCACACTGCACGCAGCAGAATAAAGGAACGATTATTGACCTTTTTGGCGGGCTGGTGTATAATAAAAAAAGATATTGCGCAGGCGCAAGCTGCGGAAAAATGCGGCCGCATCAGGATGCTGATGCGGCTGTTTTTGACGGGGCGCCGGCGGAAAGGAGCGGTGCAATGCCAGTGCGGGACACCTTTTCAGGCTATCATCCGGCTGTCTGTTTTTTGTATTTTGTCCTTGTTCTGGGCCTGACCATGCTTGTGATGCACCCGGTCAGTCTGGCTGTTTCGCTGGGCAGCGCCATCGCGTACAGCGTCATGCTGAACGGCCGCCGGGCCGTCCGCTTTCAGCTGCGCATCATTTTGCCCATGATGCTGCTCGCCGCCCTGGTCAATCCGGCTTTTAACCATGCCGGCGTCACTGTGCTGGCCTATCTGCCGTCAGGCAATCCGCTGACGCTGGAAAGCATTCTGTACGGTATTGCGGCCGCTGCCATGCTGGCCGCTGCGATGAGCTGGTTTTCGTGTTATACAGCGGTCATGACGTCAGACAAGTTCGTCTATCTGTTCGGCCGCGTCATTCCGGCGCTTTCACTGGTTTTGTCCATGACGCTGCGTTTTGTGCCGCGCTTTACCGCGCAGCTGCACGTCGTTCGCGAGGCGCAGAGCTGCATCGGCCGGGGCACGGAAAACGGAAGTATGCGCCGCAGGGTTCGCAACGCGGTGACCATTTTATCCATAATGGTCACCTGGGCGCTTGAAAACGCCATCGAAACAGCTGACAGTATGAAAAGCCGGGGCTACGGCCTGCCGGGGCGCACGTCCTTTTCCATTTACCGCCTGGACAGCCGGGACAGGGGGGCGCTGGGCTGGCTGTGCTTTTGCGGCGTCTACCTTGTCTGCGGCGGACTGGCCGGCGGGCTGGACTGGCAGTATACGCCGGTCTTTGGCGGCGCGGCTATGACGCCATTTACCGTCAGTTTTCAGCTGGTCGCACTGGCCCTGTGCCTGACGCCCGTCATCATTGATATCGCCGAGGACCGCCGCTGGCGGCAGTCGGCCTCAGGCCCTGAGGGGGAAATGAAAAATGTCTGAGTTTACCTATACCGTCGAGCGGGCCGAGGCTGTGACCACGGTGGAAGAGTACCTGCGCTGCTGCGTCGATGTGCCGCGTTTTCTCGAGTGCTGCAGGCAGTGCCCCAATTATGGGACCCGCTGGTCCTGCCCACCTTTTGACTTTGATGTGTCCGGGCTTTGGCGCGGGTATCAAACCCTGCATCTGTATGCACGCTATCTGGTGCCGGGTGCAAACCGTGACGGACAGGCCCTGATCGACGCGCTGCAGCGGGAAAAAGAGCTTTTCCTGACAGAGCTTTTGTCGTTTGAACAGGCTCGGCCGGGGAGCATGGCGCTGTCCTGCGGCTCGTGCCATTTGTGCGCAGAATGTACCCGCAGCGCGGGACTGCCGTGCCGCCATCCGGAGCAGGTGCGGCCATCCATCGAATCGCTGGGCGGCGACGTCGGAGAGACAGCGGTGCGTTATTTTGGCCGTCCGCTTTTGTGGGTGCAGGATGGCATAGCGCCTGATTACCTGACGCTGGTTGGCGGACTGCTGCTGCGGGAGGACAGGGTATGACGCCTGCCTTTTCCATTGAGGATTTGACTTTTCGCTACCCGGGGCAGGAAGCGGCGGCGCTCGACGGGCTGTCGCTCGCGGTCAATCCGGGCGAGTTTCTCGTTTTATGCGGACCGTCAGGGTGCGGAAAAAGCACCCTTTTGCGCCAGCTCAAGACCGTTCTGGCCCCGCATGGACAGCGCGCGGGCCGCATTTTGTTCGAGGGTCGGCCGCTTGAGTCGGTCGGTCAGCGCGAGCAGGCACAGCGCATCGGCTTTGTGGGGCAGTCGCCGGACAATCAGCTGGCCACCGATAAGGTATGGCATGAACTGGCCTTTGGACTGGAAAGCCTGGGGTACGACACCCCGGCCATCCGCCGCCGCGTCGCCGAGATGGCCAGCTTTTTCGGCATTCAGACCTGGTTTTACCGCGATGTAGCCGGGCTGTCAGGCGGGCAGAAGCAGCTGCTCAACCTGGCGGCCGTCATGGTCATGGGGCCCAGCGTGCTGGTGCTTGACGAGCCGACCAGCCAGCTTGACCCCATCGCGGCATCCGAACTGTTGGGCGCAGTGGGCAAAATCAACCGCGAGCTGGGCGTGACGGTCATTCTGACCGAGCATCGCCTTGAGGAAGCGCTGCCGCTGGCGACGCGGGCCGCTGTTATGGACCGCGGCCGTCTGCTCTGCGCCGGCACGCCGGCCGAAGTCGGCCGTATGCTGCGGGACGCGGGACACGGCATGTTTTTATCCATGCCGACCGCCATGCGCGTCTGGGCTGCTGTCGACAGCGACGCCCCCTGCCCGGTCACGGTGCGCGACGGTCGCGCCTGGCTCGACGGTTTTGCGGCCGCGCACCCCCTGCGAAATCTGCCTGAAGAGCAGGTGCACAGCTATCCGCCGGAGCCGGTTCTGTCGGCTGGCGAGCTGTGGTTTCGATATGAAAAAGACGGCGCCGACATTGTCCGCGGGCTGTCGCTGACTGTGCAGAAGGGGGAATGGCTCGCGCTGCTGGGCGGCAACGGCACCGGCAAGACGACCAGCCTCAAGCTGCTGGCCGGCCTGCTCAAGCCCTGGCGGGGCGAGGTCTGCGTGCGGGGAAGCGTCGGGACCTTGCCGCAGAATCCGCAGGCGCTGTTTGTCAAAAAGACCGTGCGCGAGGACTTGTACGAGATTTTTGAGGGCAGCAAAAGGCCGCGTGAAGAGCGTGACGCCGCCGTCGCCCGCGTGACTGCCCTGTGCCGGCTGGGAAGTCTGCTTGACCGGCACCCTTACGATTTGTCGGGCGGTGAACAGCAGCGGGCGGCGCTGGCCAAGACGCTGCTGCTCGAGCCTGAAATCCTGCTGCTCGACGAGCCGACAAAGGGGCTGGACGCCGAGTTCAAACAGGTGCTGGCCGAGATTTTACAGGCTTTGCTGCGCCGGGGAGTCACCATTGTCATGGTCAGCCATGATATTGAGTTCTGCGCCCGGTATGCACATCGCTGCGCGCTGTTTTTCGACGGCAGCATCGTCACCGAGGGGATGCCGCGCGCCTTTTTCTCGGGCAACAGCTTTTATACCACAGCGGCCAACCGCATGGCGCGGGCGTGGGCGCCCGAAGCGGTCACGGCCGAGGACGTTATCGCGGCCTGCGGGGGGCGTCTGCCGCCCCAAACAGAGCTGCCCGACGAGACGCCCCCGCTGCCGCCCCCGGCGCAGGAGAGTCCCGACTGGCGTCCACCCGCACTGCCGTGGTGGCGGAAGCTGGGCGCCGCGCTGTCAGGCGCTGCAGCTGTTTTGCTGCTTTTGCGATTTATCGGGGTCAGCGATTTGTCGGCGCTCATCGGCGCCGACGGCATCACGCCGCTGGCGGCCCGTGAGCTGCCGCTGTACGCTGTTTTCTTTGCCGCGCTGCTGATCTTTGCCGCCTGTATCTCACGGCGCAGCCCAGCCAAAGCAGAGCAATCGCCGCGCGAAAGGCGCAGACTGCCCAGGCGGACGATAGCGGCCGCTGTGCTCATCCTGCTGCTCGTGCCGCTGACCCTGCTGATGGGCGTTGTCTGGCTCGACAGCCGCAGGTATTATCTGGTGTCAGTGCTCATTCTTCTAGAAACCATGCTCCCGTTTTTCCTCGTCTTTGAGGGGCGCAAACCCCGGGCGCGCGAGCTGGTCGTCATCGCCGTTCTGTGCGCCCTCGGCGTTGCAGGGCGGGCGGTCTTTTTCATGCTGCCGCAGTTCAAGCCAGTTATGGCCATTGCCATCGTTGCCGGCGTCGCCTTTGGCGGAGAGACCGGTTTTCTGGTCGGCGCCATGACCATGTTAACGTCTAACGTCCTGTATGGTCAGGGACCGTGGACGCCGTGGCAGATGTTTGCCATGGGCATTGTCGGATTTTTGGCAGGCGTGCTGTTTAAGAGGGGGCTTTTGCGCCGCAGCCGCGCAAGTCTGTGCGCCTTTGGCGCGCTGACGGCCGTTGTCGTCTATGGCGGCATTGTTAATTTGGGTTCAGCGCTCATCGGCTCACCGGTCATGAGCGCCGACATTCTGCTGACCTATTATGTCACCGGCCTGCCGATGGACTGTGTCCACGCTGCGGCGACGTGGATATTTTTGTGGTTTGGCGCCTTGCCCATGCTGGAAAAACTCGACCGCATCAAAGTCAAATACGGACTGGTGGAATAGAAAAAAGCACCCTGCGGGGTGCTTTTTTACTGTTCGGCGCGTTCAAATGCGTCGAGAAAAATGGTGACAGCCAGCAGATCGGCACAGCCCCCGGGCGACAGGCCGCGCCGGGTCATCTCGGCGTCGAGGGCGGCGGCGCCGCTGACAGAAAAGCTGTCTGTCAGTGCCTGCGCCTGCTCTCGCACCCAGGCGGCCTGTTCCGGTCCGCGCCGCGCGAGCAGGTTGGTGTCCTCAACGCAGGCCATCAGGCGCAGCAGAACGCGCACACATGCTTCATTTGTGCCCTGATGCCGGTACTGCCGCAGCGTGGGCAGACCGACCGCACGCACGGAAGCAAAGCCGCTTTCTGCCTCGCCGCGCACGCCGCGTGCACCATACCGCTGAAAAACCTGCCCGCCGTGGGTCGTGATCTCGCAGGGAAGTTCGCGTGCGCACAGGCCGCGCGTCATGTCAGCGGACAGGCCGCACAGCGCATCGGCTGTCAATGCGCCGCCGAGCGACACCTGCCGGCCCGCTGCAGCGCACAGAATTCCAAGCGAAAAAATCGCGCCTTTGTGCGTATTGACACCGCCTGTGGCGGCAAGCATGTCCTGTTCGGCGTCCATACCGGGGCGGCGCAGACTGTCAAACAGCGCGCGCGGCGTCAAACCGCCGCTGTCCATGCCTATGGTGGTAAAGCGCGCAAAGTGCTTTTCAAGCGCCTGTGCGCTGGCGAGAAAGGTGCTGATGTCCATATCTGTGTGCGCGCCGTTCGACACAGCGTCGACCAGCCCGGGCTTGGGGGTGACGCGTACCTCGTCTTCGAGCGCCTGGCGGACCAAAGCGCCGATGCGGGCAGACTCCCAGCGGGCCAGCGTTTGCCGCATGGCGCAGAGCAGCTCGGACAGGGGATGTGCACCGCTGCGCGCGCACAGAACAGCGGGCCGGCTGCACAGCAGACAGCGCCGGGGCGGAAGGCCCAGCGCGCGGCGGCTGACGGGAACGCCGTCAGGCCCCAGCACGTCGATGTCCCAAAGCCGGCCGAGGGGATGGTCTTCCTCCAGACGGCAAAGCGCGCGCTTAACGGCAAGGGGGGAGCCGCTGACGCACCAGAACCCTTCGCAGCCGGCGGGCGTCTGCCGCAGCTCGGAAAACCGGACGCCGTCCAGTACTTGGCTCACGGCGCGTGCGCCGAGGGTAAACAGCCGGTCTGACAGCACGCACCGCTTGACCGGTCCCGGCATGTTGACGGTCAGGCATACCAGTGCGCCGCCATGCTTTGCCAGCAGCTCCTGCTGCCGCGCTGCGCGGGCCTCGCGGGCGTCAAGCAGCTGTTCGAGCGTCACAGGCGTGCCGTCGGTCATTCCAATTCCCCCCTTTTCATGTTGAACCATTGTACCAGCCGAGCCGTGCTTCTGTCAAGAAAAAGCCGGACGGGAAGCCCGTCCGGCCTGTTTTACAGCCCCAAAAGCTGCTTTTTCTTCTGGTCATATTCCTCCTGCGTGATGGCGCCGCTGTCGAGCAGTTCTTTATATGCCTTGAGCTCTTCCGGCACACTGACAGGCGGTGCCGCCCGCATGGATGCAGGCTGCGGCGGCTGTACGCCGTTTTCAGCCAGTGCAATCTGGTTGATTTTGTCCTGCATGAGCATGGGCGGGATGAAACTGATGAAAATGGCGAGAATCAGGCACAGCGTAGACAGGTCAGATGGGATGCCGCGGGCCTGCGCCAGCTTATCGACGCGCTGTGCACTTTTGTACATCCAGTAAATCGAATAAAAGGGTACGAACATGCACAGTAAAAGCTTAGTTGTCGGGTTGCGCGGCGGCTCGTCATCGACGCGGTTGAGATAGCCGGTGGTGCGGTAAATCCACACGAGATAATAGATGCCAAAGGTAAAAAGCAGCAAGAGCACACACTTGCCCATGCTGACGTAGCCGTCGCCGGCGGCCGCGCCCGTAGCGCCTGAAGCTGCCGCTTTATCTGTGCCGTATGGGTATGCAATCCAGCGTGCGGTCAGCCACAAAGCGGCGGCAAAGAAAAGGGTGGTCCAAAAGTATCCGACAATCGAGACCAGACCCGGGTCAATCATGCCGGCAAAGCGTATAAACCCGACAGGCCCCAGCCCAAAGGAACGCCCTATTCGGAACAGGTTAATCAGGCGGATTAAAAGATCAAAGGTCGGGTAAATACAGGGCAAAAACCACAGTGCGCGGGCTTTGCCGCGCGTTTGCAGCACAATGAGTACAATGAACAAAACCACTGACCCCAAATCGAGAAAGGTCCGCAGGCTGAGGCCGCCGTAGATGCCGCCAAACAGAATAAACCGCGACGCCAGCAGTAAAACCGCCGGAACGACGAATAAGGCGTTGCGCCGCCGCACAAAGAGCAGCACCGCGAACAGAAGATAGGTCAGCCATGTGACAGGAAGGTAAATCAGCACCGCCCCTTCGTTTTCTACATAGTCAAACATGCCCTCTGTAAACAAAACGCTGACGAGCAGCAGCACGAGAAAGAGGATTCCCCCCGCGATGGAAAGCGCGCTTTTTTTCTGCGTTGTCTCCACAAAGATGCCCCCAATAAAAGTGTTAAATTCTAGATGATATACCATAGTATACCACATCTGCTTTGCCGCCGTCAACCGGCATAAGTCGCGGACAGGTCGCATACGTTGTCTTTGGAGGTGAAAAAGGTGAGTTTGATGAAAAACAAAACTTTTCAAAAATACTTTGTGCCAGGTATTGTCTTTCAGTCCCTGGTCATTGCCGGCGGCTACGGCACGGGGCGCGAGCTTGTCGAGTACTTTCTGGAATACGGCACCGTGGGCGGTCTGCTGGGCATTTTCTGCGTGTCGCTCGTCATCTGGAGCGTTATCTGCGCCCTGACCTTTGCTTTGGCACAAAAGCTCAAAGCCTTTGATTACCGTTCGCTGTTCCAGAATCTGCTCGGGCCGGCCTGGCCGGCTTATGAGGTGTGTTATTTTGCCATGGTACTGCTCATTTTGGCCGTCGTTGCCGCCTCAGCCGGCGAGACACTGCACGCCCTGTTCGGTCTGAACTACTGGGTTGGCGTGCTTGCCATGTCCGTCGGCGTGGGATTTCTGGTCATCAAGGGCACCGAGGCCATTGAAAAATTTTTGTCCCTGTGGTCCTTTGTGCTGTATGGTGTGTACATTTTATTTCTTGTCATCTGCTTTATCCGCTTCGGCGGCGCCATGCGGCAGGCCATTGTGACCGGATGGGCCGAGCCGGGCTGGCAGGTCGGCGGGTTCCGATACGCCTTTTACAACCTCGGCTCTATCCCGGCCGTGCTCTTTACGGTGCGCCACTGCGATTCGCCGCGGCAGGCCGCCGGCGCCGGACTGCTGGCCGGTCTGATCGGCATTCTGCCTGGGGCCTTTTTGCTGCTGGCCATGACGGCGTTTTATCCCATGGTTTTGACCGAAGCGCTGCCGGTCAACGCTATTTTGTCTATCCTGCAGATGCCGTGGCTGCAGTACGCTTTCCAGATTGTGCTGTTCGGCACGCTCATTGAAACGGGTACAGGCATGATTTTTGCCATCACCGACCGGTTTGAAACCAGCTATCGCGAAGCCCGGCTCGAGCCGCCACGGCTTTTAAAACCCGGGCTGACCGTCACACTGCTGCTGGCCGGCGTGTGCATTGCAAGTGTGGGGCTGACCGGACTGGTCGAAAGCGGGTACGGCACCGTTTCATGGGCTTTTCTGCTGGTATATGTCATTCCCATCCTGACAGTCGGGGTGTTTAAGCTGCTCAGGCGAACAGACAGAGGTACTCGCGGCTGACAGACCACAGAGGCCTATGTACAGGGGGCAGAATACAGAATTACTGCATAAAAAAGGCGGCAGGGATATGCTCCCTGCCGCCTGGCGGCTGTATTTACACCGGCTGCGGCGCAGACCGGGCGGCGTCCTGCCCGACGCCGAGACTGTCGATAATGGTGATGACCAGACCCTTGATGCTGTTTTCAGTGGTGCGGTACGGGGCGATGCGCAGGGTGTAGAACCGATTGTTCATTGCCGAGACTTCGCGGTCAATGGGGGTCAGGCTCTTTAAAACCTCTTTGGCGTCATCCACAATGTCCTCGTCGGGGAAGCTGTGGGCAAAAATCTGGATGGAGCGGCCGACGTCGTGCTCCATCAGCTGGAACTCGCGGCCCACATACTCGGTGAACTTGCGGATATTGAGGTTATCATCAACGAACAGAATACCGATCATGGTCGAGGACAGGAAATTGGACAGGTCGTTTGCCATCATGGTCAGCTCGTCGACCTTTTGCTGGTATTCGGTGTTGACGGTGTACAGCTCCTCGTTGACGGACTGCAGCTCTTCATTCGAGCTTTGCAGTTCTTCGTTAGCGGTCAGCAGTTCCTCGTTGGCTGCCTGCAGCTCTTCATTGACTGTCTCCAGCTCGCCGATGGTCTCGTGCAGGTTGTTTTGAGACTGCTGCAATTCCTGCTCAAGGTCGGTGATGCGACGCGCGACCGTGGCGTTGATGTCGTACTTTTCGACAATGCCCTCGGCCGGCAGACGGCCGCTTTCCTGAAAGAGCATGGCAATCAGGCTGGACTCACCGTCGCCCGGCATGGGGATGGGCTCGACCAGCAGGTCGATGCAGCGGCGGCCCGAGGGGCAGTCGACGGTGATGCCGGTATAGGTCGTGGCCGTCTGCTCGGCGCGGCAGCGGCTCAGTGCCGTCGACGCGGCCAGGCTCAGGTCTTTATTGATGATGTTGAACAGGTTAAACGACGCTTTGCCCGGCGCGATGGCCATGTAGTCGAGGTAGTTGCCGAAGAAATGGATGACATCGTTGCGCTCGTTGAGCACGACCGACGCAGGCAGGAATTTTTCCAGAAACTGCGTATACACCGTTTCGAGGGTGTAGCGCGAAATGGGCCCGCTTTCACTGCTGGGCCGCTTGGGCTGAATGGTCTGAATATTGGGCATGTTGAACGAGGTCGGCGTCAGGTTGTCCATTTTGCCAGCTCCGTTGTGAATATAGATTTTTTCTGCACTGCATGCGGGCTGAAAGACGCTGGGGTATTCGTTGGCGGTCTCACTTTTGCCCAAAAAGAGGTAGCCGCCGTTTTTGAGCGCCGAATGAAAGATGGCAAACAGACTGCGCTGCAAAACCTGCTGAAAGTAAATCATCACGTTGCGGCAGCTGATAAGGTCAAGCTTGCCGAACGGCGGGTCAGACAGCATGTTGTGCGGCGCAAAGATAATCATGCGCCGGATGTCTTTTGAAATATGGTAACGGTCGTTGTGCTTGATAAAAAACTTGGCCAGCCGCTCGGCCGTGATGTCGTCGGCAATGCTTTCGGCGAAAACGCCTTTGCCCGCCTGTTCGATGGCCTTGACGTCAATGTCGGTGGCAAAAATCTTGACATCGCGTCTGAGCCCGAGCTCATCCAGCGTCTCACGGAACAAAATGGCGAGCGAATACGCCTCCTCGCCGGTCGAGCAGCCGGCGCTCCAGACACGGATGGGCTCATTCTCGGTCGAGTTCTGCACGATGTTGTAAATGGCGCTGTACTTGAGCTTTTCAAAAAACGCGGGGTCGCGGAAAAAGTTGGTCACGCCGATGAGGATTTCCTTGACCAGAATGTGCGCTTCGTCGGGGCTGCTGTCAAGGTGCTGGGCGTATTCGGCCAGACTGGCGTTATGGGTGACGACCAGGCGGCGTTCAATGCGGCGCAGCACCGTTGTGCGCTTGTAATAGGTAAAGTCAATGCCGCTGGCCTTTTTGAGCACGGCATAGATGTGGGCAAAGGTCTCGTCGTCAGAGAACAGCGCGTCGTCCTTTTCAAGCTCGCCGACCGCGTGATGCTGAAAAAAGTTGATGACCTCGCCGGCAATCTCCTGCGGGGACAAAACCCAGTCGGCAAGACCGGCACTGATGGCGCTGCGCGGCATTCCGTCAAACTGCGCTGTCGCAGGGTCCTGCACGATGGTCAGGCCGCCGTGCTCTTTGATGGCCTTGGCGCCGTTGGTGCCGTCTGAACCGGTGCCCGACAGAATGACCGCCACAGCGCGCTCTTTGTTTTCTTCAGCCAGCGAGGTGAAAAAAACGTCGATGGGGTGGTTGAGCCGGCCGGAAATGTATTCGGTCAGAAACAGTTTGCCTGCGCGCAGCGTCATATTGTTTTTGGGTGGGATGAGATAAACGGTATTGGGCTCGACGGCCATTTGGTTTTCCGCCTGCACGACCCGCATGGTGGTGTACTTACCCAGAATGTCGGCCATAAAACTTTTATAATCGGGCGAGAGGTGCTGAACAACGACAAAGCTCAGTCCGCTGCTGGCGGGAAGAAAGCGGAAAAACTGCTGCAGCGCCTCAAGACCGCCGGCAGACGCGCCCAGCCCGACGACAAAAGGGCGGGCCGGCGAGGGGGCGTTGATTCGCGGCATGAAAAAACCTCCTGTCTTTATATCTTGTGTGAATGTAAAAGATATCGCTCTTCAAATGCCTGCACAGACATGGGTTTGGCAAAGTAATAACCTTGGCAGAGCTCGCAGCCTTCACGCAGCAACGCATCGATCTGGGCTCGGGTTTCTACCCCTTCGGCGATACAGGTCATGCCACAGCTTTGACAAATTTGCACGATGTTGCGCACCAGCATTTGACTGACGGGATTGGACACAATGCCGCTCGTCAGACTGCGGTCAATCTTGACCGAGTCAAAATGCACTCGCGTCAGCACAGCAGCGTTGGAATAATGCGAGCCAAAGTCGTCAAGTGAAAACCGGGGACCGAACTGACGGATGCGGTCCATAAGCGCAGTCAGAGTCGAGCTTTCAATGTGGCAGGCCGTTTCCGTCAGCTCAATTTCGACCATGCCCTGCGGCACATCAGTGTAGCGGCTCAGAATGGCCAGCACCGAGGCCGGACAGGATGAATTCAAAAGAGTAAAACGTGAAAAGTTGGCCGAAATTGGCACAATTTTCAGGTCTTCTGCCTGCCAGCGGCTGAGAAGAGAAAGCACCTGGTCGAAGACAAAGTAGTCGAGTTCGCGTATGGTGCCGTCTTGCTCCATCTGTTCGACCACGTCGCCGATGGAAACGGTTTTTCCCTGGTCCACCAGCCGTGCCAGCGCCTCAGCGCCGACCAGGGTGCCGGTGCGCATGTCTACTTTGGGCTGCAGAAAAATGGTGAACCGGCCGGAAAGGGCAGAGCTGCCGCGGCTAACATATGCTGAAGAGACAGAAGAGGGGATGTTGTTGCAACTCATCATCATCTGTGCTTCACGAACGAGCTCGCGGGCCCCAAAGACCCCGTCTGACCAGGCGTAGCCGATGCGGAACTGCTGTGCGTCCAGACCGTCCAGAAGCATGCGCACACGGCGGCAGCGCTCGGTAAAGAGCTCGTAAATGGTATTGGGGCTGAGGACCACGAACTCGGACTGCTTGGTGTGAAACAGAAGGTCAGAGCCAAAGACTTCTGTCAAGATTTCCGACAGTCGCAGGAGCAGCCTGGTGCCACAGGCGAAGCCCGCCTCGTCATTGATGGCAGTGAGCGAAGGAATATCGACAGCAACCGCTCCCATCGAGTTGTACAGGTCTGAGTTAAATGAACGTACAGCACCAGTAAAAGAGCGCAGATTGGGAATATTCATCAGGCGGTCCAGGTCAGAGACGAACTTGCCGGGCAGTTTTTGAAACCGGTCCCATTCCTGCTCAATATAAGGCACAAGATAGCTGAGCAAAGCCGTGCCCGCGGGATGGCGGCGGGGATTCTCCAGAAAGAGGACACGCTGTGATTTATCGGCGCGGCACAGGGGGAAGACGGCAAACTGACAGACGGCGCCGCCAGTGGGCTGTTCCTGTCCCCGCGGCAGCGGTGGCAAATACAGCGGCGCATCAGAACGAATATGGCGTAAAAACAGGGGGAAATGCCGCAGCCGCCTGCCGGCGATAACCTTTTGCATGCCATGCAGCGCCTCTGAATTCCATTCATACGGTACGGAAAGACTCTGATCGTTGGCATTGACAGACAGAATATAGGCGCGGTCGGCACGGTAATACCGGCCGATATGCTCAAGCACGGCGTTCAGTGAAGCGTCCCGGCTGCCTGCGCGCAGCATGGCAGATATGCACTCAAGCGCCGCATCTTTTTCTTCATTGTTCAGCTCGCCGCTCAGGGGCAGCGGCTGGGGAATTTCGTCGTCCGGCACTGAGGGCTGCGGCGGTGTGTTTTGGAGCAGAACAGGTCTGCTGGGGAATTCGATGACATCAGTGTGGGCGTCGCGACGGCGGTTACAGTCAGCAAGCAGTCCGGACAGGACGGCACTGTACTCGGTAAAACCCATGTCCTCACACGCCGCGCTGACAATAAAACGCAGCGATTTCATCGCCGGCAGGTCGGCAAGGGACTGACGTACAAACAAAACTGCGCGGCTGAGCCTGTCGCGTGTCGATGAAACAGAACCCGCCTGAGAAAGAAAGGCAATGACGGTGTCACTGCTGTACTGGCCGATAACACTGTCCGGACCGAGGGCGACGGACAGTGCGGCCGCCATATCAGCGCGCAGCTGCCGGGATTGGGGGGAGTCGTCCGGCGCCGCTTCTTCTAGCCCGGCAGTGCAGATGACAGCCAGCGCCCGGGGCTGCGTTTCCTGTCCGCCAGTCAGGGTGCGGACAACAGCCTGCATGGTTGCAAGCTCATAGAGCGCGGTAACAGGGTCGCGGACCGGTGGCTGTTCCAGCATAACCTCACAGCGATGCAGATGTTCGATGCTTTTGAAATAGGCATCCATCCAGACATCCTCACCGGCTGGGCTGCGGCGCAGGTGGATGTGGGCTGACAGCCACTGGATGCCCCCGCGCGTATCCACGCTGCGAAAGCGTGACGAAATCCAGCGCTTACCCTGTACAAAGGCGTTAAGCAGTGCTTCGCGGTCAAACAGCGCCGACAAGGCCGGTTCATCGTCCTTGGCAAAAATTTGGGCACGCAGCAGGGAAATGGTATCGTCATAGTTTTTAAAGCGAGACATCCAGGTACGGTCCCGCCCCTCAAGATACAGGCTTTCAACCTGATTCTGCGTCAGATTGACCCGCAGAAAACCCAGCAGACGGGGCAGAAGATCAGCTGAAAGAGGGCAGCCTGGCACAGAAAGATCGCTTCGGGTGGGGGTGTACGACAAGTCTTCGCGGATGCCGACAGCTTCAGCTGGCCGGCCGTCCTCGTCGTACAGCATGCGGTATGAAACGGCCGACCAGCCATAGCAGCTTGTCTGCCGGTACTGCAAAATAAAATTAGCGCTGTCATTCGCACAGCCGGAAAGTAAATTCTGAGCGAATTTTTTAAATTGCCTGATGGAATCAGGGTGTACGCGGCCACACTCGATAAAGGCCTCGGGGAAATCACGAAACAGCTGCTGCTGAGGCCCGTTGTCGTCACCAGCCTCGAGTATGTACATCATCCGGCTGGACAGGTCGACGCTCCACAGCTGGCAGTCGGTCTGCTTCAAAAGCATACGCAGCCACTCGCTGTTTTTTTGAGCCTGGGCTGTCTGTGTAAACAGCTCGTCTGCACTCTGCGTGATTTCGAGCAGGATAGGCGTTCCGCCGCCGGTCTGGAACAGGCGTGACAGGTGCACGCGGCAGTGAACTTGGCCGGATTCGTCCCCCATGCGGACGGTGCATTCGGCCGGCTCACCGCTGTCTATTGTTTGCCGGGCAGCTCTTTGGTAAATTTGTTCATCAGACGGATGCACGCGCAGCAGCAGTGGGCAGTCGATCTGCTCCTCAAGCGAGAGAAGGTGGTAAAATCCAGGGCTGGCATAAAAAGGCTGCAGCGTCTGCCCGGCCTTGAGCAACCGCACGCCCTCAGAAATGCTGTCCAGCAGCGTGCCTGCCGAAAGCAGCCCTGAAGGAGACAGGAGGTGGCTTTCAATCCAGTTCGACAGAGTGTGAACGCAGACAGGGTCGTGGCCTGCGGTGCAGCACTGGCGCAGGGCGTTCAGTGCCTCGCTACACATCTCGTCCAGATTCATATACCGTCCGGGCGTCAGGCATACGCCGATATGGGCGTCAACCCCCTCCCTTTGCAGAGCGGCGTGCAGTTCGCCGGCTTTTTGACGCACACTCTGCTCGGTTAATCTCCCGGAGACAAAAGCCAGCAGCTGCTCCGGAGCGTGCCGGGCAACAATGTCAGATGCGCGAAATTGGGCTGCAAGCACTCCCGCGGCCCGCCGCACCGTATGTTCCTGTTCTGCCTCAGAAGAGCGGACGTCAATAAGGAAAAGGGCGCACAGGTCTTCGTCACGGGTAGATGCGATGCGGCTGCGGATATAAGCCGAGACCTTTTCAAGCTCGGGCAGCGGACGTTCGCGGTCAGCTGCAGCCTTTGGCGCCACCCCGGCGACATGGACCTGATTTTTCATACAGAGCCCCCCAAAAAACGAACGGTTTCGGCCTGGCCGTACGGCCGCCGGACAATCATATGTTCATTATACACCTATTTCAGTAAAAGCGATATAAAAATTTATAACAAGATATCAAACTGGCATCAAAAAGCAAGCCAGACCGAAAAAGGGAATGAGGTCGGCTTGATTTTTGCTTCTTCTGACGTGAATACAGAGAATACCGCAGGCAGTGTCGCACCGGAGCGGCGGGCGCTCATAAAAAATCAGGCGTCCCACTCTAGGCGGGACGCCTTTTTTACTGCTTTGACAAATTGTTACCAGATGCCGAGCACATGCTGCATTCCCAAGCTGACGGCCGCAATGGCGACCCAACAGCACAGGCCCATGAAGATGGGCTTGCCGCCGGTGCGGACCAGCTTGATCAGGTCGGTATTCAGGCCGATGGCGGCCATGGCCATGATGATAAAGAACTTGGACAGCTCTTTAAACGGCTGAAAGACCGAAGATGGCACGCCGAATGAGGTGGCCACCGTGGTGATGACCGAGGCGAGCACGAAAAAGAGAATGAAAAACGGGAAAACCTTTTTAAGCGAAAAGCTGCTCTGCTGGCCGCCGCCGGTCCGTCTGGCCCTGGCGGTGCGCCAGATGGCCAGTGCCAGCGTAATGGGGATGATGGCCAGCGTGCGGGTCAGCTTAACGATGGTTGCCTGGTCCAGTGTGTTGGCGCCGGGGTGCATGCCGTCCCAGGCCGCAGCAGTGGCAGTGACCGACGAGGTGTCGTTGACCGCAGTGCCGGCAAACAGGCCGAAGCCCTCGTTGGACAGCCCCAGCATTCCGCCCAGGGTGGGGAAAATCAGGGCGGCGACGATGTTGAACAGAAAAATGACAGAGATGGACTGAGCAATCTCTTCATCATCCGCACCGATGACCGGTGCAGTGGCGGCAATGGCCGAACCGCCGCAGATTGAGGACCCCACCCCGATGAGAGTCGAGATGTTGGCGGGCATTTTCATCAGCTTGTACAGCAGAAATGAGACGATGAGCGACGTCGAGATGGTCGACACAATGATGGGCAGCGAGGTGGCGCCCACTTTTGCGATTTCTGACAGGTTGAGACCAAAGCCCAACAGAATGACAGCGTATTGCAGCACTTTTTTGGATGTGTAGGCGATGCCTGCCTGCGTGCGGTCCTTTGTCCGGTAAAACAGGGAAATAATCATGCCAGCCAGAATGGCGAATACCGGGCCGCCTACAAGGGGAAAGGCTTTTCCCAGCAGCCAGCAGGGGACTGCCAGCGCCAGGCACAGGGCCAGACCGGGGCCCAGCTTTTTGATTTGTGTCATATACAGCTGCTCCTTTTTCAGTCAATGATTTTACTATACCCCAAAATATCCATTAAGTAAAATTATCTTTCTTTATTTTTTCATAAAATTGTCTTATAATAAAAGAGGGTGAAAAATCTTGCTGGATTTTCGTATAGAGACCTTTCTGGCGGTGTGCCGGACCATGAATTTTACCCGGGCGGCAGAGCTGCTGCACATCACCCAGCCCGCCGTTTCCCAGCATATCCACGCGCTTGAGGAGCAGTATGGAACCAAGCTTTTTCTGCACCGGGGAAAACAGCTTCAGCTGACCGAGAGCGGGCAGCTGCTGCTCAGCACCGCCGCCACTATGCGGCACGACGCCTGCCGTCTGCGTGAGATGATGCAGCAGGCTGGCGCACGCCGTCGTCTGCGCTTTGGCGCCACGCTGACCATTGGAGAATACATCATGCCCGGGCCGCTGCTGCATCTGTTGCAGCAGGACCCGGAGCTGCGCCTGCGGATGCTGATGGCCAACACCCGTGAGCTGCTGGGTTTAATCGACGAAGGGGAACTGGATTTTGCCATTATAGAGGGTAATTTTGACCCGCAGGTCTATGACAGCCAGGTGTACTGTACGCAGCGGTATATCCCGGTGTGTGCTCCGGCCTACTCCTTTTCGCACCCCGTCCGAGGGATGAAGGACCTGCTGGATGTCCGGCTTCTGGTCCGTGAGCCAGGGTCAGGCACCAGAAACGTGCTCGAGCGGGCGCTGGAAGCCCACGGGCTCAGTGTTCAGAGCTTTTGCCGCGTGACCGAGCTGGGGAGTCTGAATCTGATTAAAACGCTGGTCTGTGCCGGGGCCGGGATTTCGTTTTTCTATCAGCCGGTGGTGCAGGCAGAGCTGGACACCGGCACGCTGCGTGAGATTCGTCTGGAAGGCGGTGAGATCCGCCATGACTTTACTTTTGTGTGGCGGCGAGGCAGCGTTTTTGCTTCATACTACCGTGAGGTTTTTGCTCTGCTGCGGCAGGAATCGCCTTTTTCCCCAAAGGCAGTTGACGAAGCGGCAAAAACCTTTCATAATAGGACTGAAAACGGCTAGAAAGCAGGGATTCCCGTGATTCAGGACATCGCTCCTCACCGCTATGACAACGCTTACCGCCCGCGCCCGCCCAAAAGCGGGGACCGGGTCTTTTTCTATCAGGACACGCATACACTGCTGAGCCGCGCCACCGGGCATTCCTTTACCTGGGACGAGGTCCAGGCGCTGACCGATGCTTCACAGCTTCCCGTGACCTATCTGTTCGCCATTGACAGCACAGGCTTTCACTGGTGCCATGTGCTGCCGCAGGCTGTTTTGGACGCCGCGGTCACTGCGGCAAACAGTGATTTTCGCCGTATGGAGCCCGGCTGGCTGGCTTTTGCCTGCATCACGGCGAGTCAGCTCCACGGTTGGTACCACGACCATCAGTTTTGTGGACGGTGCGGTACACCCACCCGGGCGGACACCGTCGAGCGGGCCATGCGCTGTCCGGCCTGCGGCAACCTGGTCTATCCCACCATTGCTCCGGCTGTCATCGTGGCAGTGACGCACGGTGACCGCCTGCTGCTCACCAAATACGCCCGGTCGATGAACGCGCGGAACTATGCCCTGATTGCCGGGTTTAACGAAATCGGCGAACCGCTGGAAGACACCGTCCGCAGAGAAGTGATGGAAGAGGTCGGCCTGCCGGTCAAAAACATCCGGTTCTACAAGAGCCAGCCGTGGAGCTTTTCCGGCAGCCTGCTGGCCGGCTTTTACTGTGACCTGGATACAGATGACGAAACGGTGACCCTTCAGCAGGATGAGCTGGGAGAAGGCACCTGGTTTGACCGGGCTGATTTGCCCAAAGGCGAGTCGACAATCTCGCTGACACAGGAGATGATCGAGCGGTTCAGGCAGGGGCCGGTGTAGGCTGACCAGCCAAGCGTTTAACCGTCAATACCGGCAAACAAAAACCCCCGGCCTCACGGCCGGGGGTTTATTGATTGCGAGGAGAGAATTTGGATCTGCGTCAGAGAGTGAGGCTGGTACGGTCGAAGACACACTGTCGGAGAACATGAAAAACGGCAACAGGCAGCTCCGCAGCATCAGGAGACCCGGAAAGCACGGCCAGCGTGTTCAGGATTTGGATACGCCGGGGAGCCCGGACGTCAGACCGGCCGGAACGGCGTGAGAAATTGCTGCGGAGCCGCTGTCCGACTCCTGTGTCTGCCGGGCTCCGGCCTCTTCCAGGTCCTGAAAATCTCCTAAGTTCCGCAGCTCCACATGGGAAGCGTCTACGCCGGAATGAGGATGCTCCAGCTGCTGAGCCAGAGTGGCGGGATATGTTCCGTCCAGCTGGCCCCGGACACTCCGGGCGCGCAGACGGCACACCTCGAGCAGAGTGTCCACCGCCAGAAGGTGGTCTCCATAAGTGCAGAAAGCAGTGGGGTCGGCCTCTACATAAGGGGCGATGAGGGCCTGAGTCTGCCGGATTACTGTCTCGTACCGGCCGCTTTCAAAATATTCTGTGACAAGCTGGTCGAAATAGTCGTGATACCGGGCAAAATAGGCGCTGTTTTTCATCAGGTTGTGGTAAAGGGGGCGGTTCCGCATGGTTTCTCCACGGGCCGGGGTGTTGATAGGCCAGTTAATCAGAATATTGGGGTCCCGGATGGGGTCGGTCATGCCCAGGGCGTAGGTGCCGAAAGCCAGGTTGTAGTCCCAGGGCAGGATGGAGAGAATACCATCTTCTTCGTAGAGAAAGTAGTTGTGGCCGGTGTGCCCCAGGTAGCTGTCCCAATTCATGACTAACACCTGAACTGTAAAATACCGCAGCACCTCGTCCACGTTCACCGCCGTCTCCAGGTTCTGACCGGTGGACAGCACCCGCAGAGCCTCAATCAGCCGCTCCTGCTGCGCCTTGTCTACATCAAACTTGGCATTGCCGAAAATATTGGGATAGCTGGCCGGGTCGTCATCCACATATCGCAGGGCCACATCGGCGTTTTCCGCCCGCAGAGATGTGTAGTCCGGCTTGTAGAGCTGCCCATGGTT
>DVMR01000043.1 GCA_018714845.1 Candidatus Ventrousia excrementavium | reverse complement strand
TCGCAAGTTATATGAGCAGGCAGGTATGAGCGAATCCGCTATTGATGAAATTTACACCTATGACTGGCGCTGCTTCTGCTCCCAGCGCACCTATGAGAACCGAACGCAGCCTCTGCCTGATCTGTACATATCGGATGAGGGGCAGAGCGTGCGGTCTTCTCTCTTAAAAAAATTTCCTGCGTTATCCACTACCTTCGACGAACAGGATTTCCCTGGCCAATATGCCTGGATCGACACCATTGAAGACCCCGACCTTTTCCGAAAAATCAATTTGCTCTCCAACGCCGACCTGGAACTGCTTACATTGCTTGTGATTCATGGATACAGCGAAGCAGAGATCGCCAGGCAGCGGGGCTGTAGTAGAAACACGATTTCAAAAAAATTTGCTCGGATCAAAAGATTTTTGAAATAAAGGGTTACAAAAGCGTCCTCTCACTGCCTACGCAGTGAGGGGACCTTTTCCCTCTGTGTGCTTTGAAAATCAAATATCCGATCGTCTGAATACCTGCCTGACGGGGCCCTCCGGAAAAGGGCAAGCGACGCTGGAGGATGCGCCAAGACCACCTGTAGAGGTTCCGGTACAAGCTGCAAACGAAGTCACCCTCACAATATTTGTTCGGTTATGTCAGTTTGCCGGATATAACCTCTATCAACGACGGCCAAACAAGGTGCCAAGCGGGTCCATCCGTCCATAAAACAGCCTGTGGCAAGCTGTATCGCGATGATTCCGTCAGGGACAATGATACTTCCGTCCAGTCCCAGCCTCAAGCAAGGAGGGCGGCCGACAGAGATCCTGCCGGGGGTGGAACTCCCATGACGCAGTGAAGCCAGCTGCGGTTCAGATGGTCGCCCTAAAAGGCCAGTGTCAATCACACGTCCTCGGCCAATGACCTGCTAAAAGCAGTAACAGCTCTCTATGACCGAATCGTTGACAAGAATCTATTGATCCGCCGGCTGAGTATCAGCGCCAACAAGCTGCTGAATGAAGCCGAGGTCCCCAGGGAACACCAGGCGGAGCAGCTGGATCTGTTCACCGACTACGCCGAAAAAGAGAAGCAAGCTCAGGCAGATGAAACCGCCCACGCCCGGGAACGGAAAATCCAGGAGGCCATGCTGGGAATCAAGAAACGGTATGGCAAAAACGCCATCCTCAAGGGCATGAACCTGGAGGATGGTGCCACCGCCAAGGAGCGGAATCAGACGATTGGAGGGCATCACGAGTGAGCGGACCTTACGACGATATCATCCATCTGTCCCACCCCACATCGAAGAACCGCCCCCGGATGTCTATCCACGACAGGGCCGCCCAGTTTTCCCCCTTTGCCGCCTTGTCCGGCCACGCCGCCGCCATTGCGGAGACCGCTCGGCTCACGGACCGGAAGTTGGAACTGGATGAGGACACCAAAGCGGAGCTGGATCGAGGGCAAGCCATTCTGCTGGAACACATTTCGGAGCGGCCGGAGATCACCGTCACCTGGTTCCGTCCGGACGAGCGGAAGGAGGGCGGGGCGTATATCACCACCACCGGCCGCCTAAAAAAACTCGATGAGGCTGAGCGAATCCTGATCCTGACCGACGACACCCGTATCCCCCTGGAGGCTGTGGTAAGCCTGGAGAGCGATTCCTTCTGAAAAGCATCACAAAAAACTCATTGAAAAATGGTCAGAGATATGATGCACTTTTTCTGACGAAGTGATTGATATGTGCCGCCCTGATTATATGAAACAAATTGAAAATCGCACCATATCTGCACCGGGCACCATATCTGCACCGGGCATCATATCTGCACCGGCTGGTTCCACTTCTATCATATCATATTGCGTGAATAGGTAAAACGGTAGACGCATATGATGAATCCACTGGAAGTATACACTGCCCTCTCTGCATCTTAGCTCATGCTGTTGACAAATGCAGAGATATCGGTTATACTATATCCAGTGATTAGGTTGCAGAAGCTTGCGTGGCCTGTGACCGGGGGAGCTCCTGCGGGGGCTCCCTTTTTCATTCCTGGAGGTATTCTTATGCCAAAGCCGTTTATGACATATGCGCAACAGATTCAAAAAATGAAGGACAAGCATTTGCTCATTCCGGATGAGGCTGCGGCAGAAACGGCCCTGCGAACCATCGGATACTTCTCCTTGGTTTCTGGCTATAAAGATCTCTTTAAGAACCCCACCACACGCGACTATCGAGACGGAACAACTTTTGACGATATTCTCGCGCTATATCATTTTGATGAAAGTCTTCGTGAATTGACGCTCCGCCATCTTCTTCACATCGAGCAGCATATTCGTTCTGAATTGTCCTATGCGTTCTGCCAGTCTTTTGGCGATTCGCAGAACGCATATATAGATCCGCAGAACTACCATTTTACGGTAGTGGCAAACCAACGGGAAATTAATACCCTGATAAAGAAATTTTTGGAACCGCCACTTACAAAGAAAACTGATTATGCTTACATAGAGCACCATAAACGAGTCCATCAGAATGTCCCGCTCTGGGTCCTCATGAATATGCTCACCTTTGGGACGCTCTCCAAAATGTATGCATTGTCAAAACCACAGATCCAGTCGACCGTCAGTCGTGAATTTGACTCGCTCAACGAGCGACAGCTTGCACAAATACTGCAAGTGCTTACTGTCTTCCGAAATGTATGCGCACATGGTGAGCGTCTATTTTCCTACCGATGCGCCAGACATGATATCCCAGATCTGCCGCTTCACAAAAAACTGGCAATCCCGCAAAAAGGGACACAATACCTTTACGGAAAGAAGGATTACTTTTCCGTAGTTATCAGCTTTCGGTATCTATTGCCACACAAAGAGTTCCTTGACTATAAAACGCATCTTGTGCGTCTGATTGAGAAAGCTATCAATAAGAATCAGCAAATATCTGAGGCAAAACTTTTGGAGCTTATGGGAATGCCTCTGAATTGGAAGAAAATCACTGCATACAAAAAGGTATAGAGCAACTTTTCAATAACGGAACAAACAGGCACCTCATCCAAGTTGTCGATAAGTCTTGCGGGATGCGAATCATTCGTGGAATACCACCGAGTGGTTCGCATCCCACCTGGACCGCGGACGGTTCGCATCCCATCTGGGCTGTCCTTGCGGACCTCCGGACGGGCTATTTTTCAGGCCCGTGTTATGTCTCACTCGGGAGCGCGTTCGGTTCGCATCCGAGAGGTCGAGGGTTCGAATCCCTTCAGGTCCACCATAACGCGCAAATACGAACCTTGCATATTGTCAGGAATGTATTTGCGGTAGAAATGAAGATAGCGCCGAGGTCATGAGGCCTCGGCGCTATCTTTACTTTTTTGATATGATTGTTTGCATGGAGCAGAGCGGCAATGCCGCCTTGCTATTGTTGCTTAGGACTGGGACAGTCAGCCCATGTAGCGATAGAGGAAGGTCACGATCTGCCCACGGGTGCAATCGTTGTCCGGGCTGAAGGTGGTGGCGCTGGTGCCGTTAGTGACGCCCTCGCTCACAGCCCAGGCCACAGCGGTGGCGTAGTAGGCATCGGAAGCCACATCCACAAAGCCGCTGCCGCTGACGGCGGTGGAGCCGTCATAGCGCCACAGGAAGGTCACGGTCTGGCCACGGGTCACGGTGGCGTCGGGACCGAAGGTGGTGGCGCTGGTGCCGTTGGTGATGCCCTGCTCCACGGCCCACAGCACCGCGTCATAGTAGTAGGCGCTGGCGGACACATCGGCAAATGGGTTGACGGTGCTCTCCGGCTCGGGAGAACCGGCGGCCCGCCACAGGAAGGTCACCATCTGCGCCCGGGTGCAGGAAGCGTCGGGGCTGAAAGTAGTAGCGGAGGTGCCGCTTGTCACACCATTCTCAACCGCCCAGGCCACCGCGTCATAGTAGTAGGCACCCTCGGGCACATCGGTGAAGGTCGGAAGATCGGGCTCTTCCGTGATCTCCACGAAGGTGGCCTCCACAGTCACGCGGCTGCGGGGCATTTCAAAGGTGTACCGGGTGGCACTGACCCGCTCCACATCGATCTCATCGCCGTCAGCATCGGTGACGATCAGCTCGTCCAGTTCGTAGCCCTCGTCCGGCTCAACGGTGATGGTCACTGTCCGACCATAACTGGCCCGGCTGGGGCTGACGGTCACATCGCCGTTGCGCCCGGCGTCCGTGCTGACGGTGTAGGTGGTGGAACCACCACCGCCGCCACCGCCGCCGCTGGAGCGGCGGGTCACGGACACGGTGCAGGTATCACTGGACGCATTGTGGTTTTCATCGCCCGTATAAGAGGCGGTGAAAGTGTAATCCTCCGTGCTGTTGGGCAGGGTAGCGGTAAAGGTGGAGCCGCTGCCGGAGATCGTCACAGAGGGGCTGGCGGTCACAGTGGCGCTGGCTCCATCGGGCAGGCCAGTCACGGTCAGGGTCACGGTGCCGCCGCCGGTCAGGGAGGTACGGTCTGGCGTAATATCAATGCTGGTGTTGATTTTGTTCAGCGTGACCCAGATGGAATCTTTGTTACTTCCGTTCAGGTTCACACTGCCGCCGTACACAGCGGTGATGGTGCTGGTGCCGACGGGGATGCCGCCGTTGCGAGTGTCATAGGTCAGTGTGGCGGTGCCAGCAGTATGGCTATCATCGCTATACCTGACCAGGGCGGTCCCCAGAGAAGTTTCCCCGCATAAGAACTTAACTTCATCCTGAGCGGCCATCAGGGCAATACCGTTGGTCTGTGCCTTCGCAACCTCGGCGGTCAGGGTGATAGTCTCGCCGTAGGTGGCGGTGATCGTATCGCTGCCCTCGCCGGGGGTCACAACAGAACCAGCCTTGGCAACGGTGAGTGAAACGTTCACGAAGAAGAAAACTTCATCGCCGGTAGTGACCGTAATGGTCTCCTGATATGTACCAGCGGGCAAGTTGGAACTTGGCGTGACCGTAACAGTCGCGCCGCTGGCTTCAGTAGTAAAGACCCCCATATTGCTGCTGACAGCCGATTTGACGGAAGGCGTGCCGCTCTGGCCATCCTTCAAACTGACAGTAAAGGTTTTTGGCGTCAGGTGTCCATAAGTCATTGTACCGAGTTCCCAATCGCCGGGGTCATTGTAGATGCTTTCTGTCCACTTGGCGTAGTAAGTATTACTTCTAGAAATTGTTGTCCCCTCTTCTACTTTATTATCAGTAGTAAAGTTTGGGTCTGTGTACCAGCCATCGAACTTAGAGCCATCTTTAATTGGGATGGCAAGGGCATCAGCAGCGAAGTTAGCGTTCGATGCGAACGTACCGCCCTTGGTTATAGCAATAATACTTGTACCCGCCCAATAATTGTCAGTATTTCCGATTTTTTCTGGAATGTAGATGATGACTCCCTCTTTTTGGTTCAAAAACGCATACTTCGAAAGGACCACATTTTCGTTCTCGATTACGATGTTATTAAGAGTCCCTACATAAGAAAAAGCAGCTACACCAATCGAAGTTACACTTTTAGGAACAATCAAATCCCCATTAAATTCATTTTTACGAAACGCAGAATTACCAATGGTTTGAAGATTATCAGAGAGTGTCAGCGTTCCATTGAACCCGCAATTACCGAAGGCGGCCTTTCCAACAGATTGTACAGAATCGGGCAATGTCAGACTGCCAGTAAAACCATTTCCGTAAAATGCGTCGTCAGAGATTGTTTTAACGCCCTCACTAATGGTAAGCGTCCCATTAAATCCAGGCAAGTCCACCGTATTATCATTTACATTAGCCTGTCGGAAAGCAGCCGTACCTATGGTTTCGACCCCTCCGGGAATGGTCAAACTTCCGGTGAAGGTGTGACCATAAAACGCATAATCGCCGATTTCTGTCAAAAAAGACGGCAATGTCAGAGTGCCCGTAAATTCGGCATTATAGAACGCATTGTCTCCTATTACCCGCAGGGACGATGGGAGTGTAAGCGTAGAATTTTCTCCTACGGTAATGCCAGAAAAGGCGTTGGACTCAATTTCCCGCAAGCCATCCTGCAAAACAATAGAACCGTTGATTTTAGCTCTATAAAACGCATTACTGGGAATAGTTTTGGCGGAAATGGTGACATTCCCCTGAATTTCTGCATCCGTAAAAATAGAAACTGGAAGAACGACATCAGTGTCGATCACTACTTTCCCGGTAGTTTTGATTTCCTGGAAAACCCGTTCCTCCATCTCAACGTCACCATTGAGAATAATATCAGCGGTAAATGTTTCAATTTCAGAAAATGCATGGTCCCCGATTTTCGTTACCCCTTCCATAACTGGCAGTTCGGTGAGGGCTGTATCTGAAAATGCGTAGGAGCCGATTTCCGTTACGGAATCAGGGATGGTGACAGAATCAAGATTGGGACAATGAGAAGCAAAATTATCGGGGATCGCAGTTACACCATCTTCAAATACAATCGCCGTGATATTTGTTCCATTAAACGTAGAGGCACTGGAATTATATACTCCTTCGTCGATGTCCGTATTAACGGTAATATTCACACCGCTCGGAATCGTAACAGTGCCGCTCACTCCGCTCTGAAAAAAACAGGAACTGCCAATCGCCTCTAAGTTTTCGGGCAAATGCAGAGTTCCCTCCAGCTTCCCACAATCATACACCATGCCCTCTCCCATGATTCTCATGGAGTCCGGGAAAGTGAGATTTCCTTCCTCTGTCCCCAAATAGGTCAGATTTGTCATCATAGAAAACGCATGGAGATAGGTTCGCTCCAAGGTATCAGGCAGAATAATTTTTGTGATAGTAGTATTTCTCTGAAACGCTCGTGCCGGAATTGCGTTTTCTACGCACACAGCGTCGGATAGATCCAGTTCTTGCAAGTTTTTGAGATAAATAATATCGTCCCCGGAATAACTATCAGAGCCGGCATAAACGCTGCTGTATCTGCCGTCATTTGTTGCCGACACAATGACGCCGCTGAGGAACTGAAAATCCTCTTTCGTAAGGGCCGCGCCATCCGCGGTTATAACTTTTAGTTTTGTGATTGTGTCTAAATTCTCCCCTTCGAGTTCGCTCTGAACAATGCTGTTTCCAAACACCGTGACAACAGTAAACGTACTATCTCCGCTCTGAATTGTCACGTCATCAACATCAAGTACTGTGGCCGTTTCTATCTGGGTCGGTTCTTCCACAGGCTCCCCGTCCATTCCTTCCGGGGCCATCCCCTTACAGGCGGAGTAACCCGCCAGGCAGACGGGACAATCGGGGTTGCCCGCCTCTGTGCAAAGTTCCGTGCAGATACAGGTGGGGGTATCTTCGCTCGGTTCCCCGGTATCGGGGCCATTCCCCGCCGCCAGCGCCGCCGACGGCAGCATGGTCAAAACCATCGCCAGCGACAGCAGGCTTGCCAATAATCGCTTTTTCATTGTGCTGTTTCCTCCTGTTCGTTTTCTATCTATCTGTCCTCTGGGACAAAGCGTCCCGGAGGTTCAGCCGTTCCAGCAGCCGCCCCCGGGCGGCCTGGGGTGTTGCCTCCGGCGGGGCCTGGACCAGATACTCCAGCGCGTCGTTCCAGTCGTGCAGGCTGGCCGCCTTCGCCGGGATCTGTTCCAGCTCCCGCGCCAGACGCGCCCCATTCATCCGGGGCAGGTCGGACAGATATGCGCTCCCCACCCGATAAGCCAGAAAGTCCAGCAGGGGCAGGGCGAGAGGGTCGTGGTTCATGGCTCGTTCACCTCCTCCCAGCCGACGGTGAGCTGCTCCTGCTCCAGCAGCCGCTCATGGGTCTGCTCCACCAGCAGTTGAACGCCGGCCTCGATTCCGGCCATGGTGGACTGATAGAGTTTTCGCAGGCACCGGGGATTGCACTTCTCCGGCGGGACACGGGCATCCTGGGCAAGGCCCTGGATCGCCGCAGTCACGGCGGTGCGGTTGATGGGTTTTCCGTTCCTGGACACAAACACCGGTCCGCTGACAAGCCCCATCCGGTGGATATAGCGGGTTAAATCGTCTTGCAGGCTGGCGGGAATGTGCAGGATCTGCCGCAGGCCGTTGGAAGTCACGATAAGCCGGTTGTCTCGTACTGCCTCCACGGTCAGCCGGGGCAGTTCCTGCAGAGACAGGCCGGTACAGGCAAAGACCTTCACCAGCAGATAGGTCCGCCTTTTCTCCAGCGCCCGGGCCGTGGAGAGCAGCCGCAGGTACTCCGTCCGGGTCAGTTCCGGCTGCACGTCGTCCCCAATGTCCAGTTGTCCAACCAACTGGTACTTCCGCAGGTCCAGCCACTCCAGAAATCCGTTAGCCTCGGAGAGGGCGGCGTTGACGGTACGGGGCGCGTAGCCGTGGGCCAGCAGTTCGGCCCGCCATTCCTCCAGGGTGCTGCGGGTGATCTCTTTTCCGTCCGGGAGAAAGTCATAGAACAGGGTGAGGTCACGACTGTATTTCTTGACAGACCCCTCCACGCATCCCCGCGCCTGAAGGCTCGCCAGATAATCCGCAATCTGCTGCCGGGTCACCGGGACGCCGTCGGCCTGCCAGGGAACCGCTTTGCGTCCTGGGGCGTCCCTTGCCTGGATTCCCTGGGCAGACGATCTTTTCATGCTGTCTCACCTGCTTTCATCAATGGGCAAAATTCCAATTTCGTCCATTGCTTTTGTCAAAAAGTACACCTTTTGACAAAGGCAGGCAGAGCGATGGAGAAGGAAATTTCCACCGCCCTGCCTGTTAAACTTTACCGAATTTCCTCTTGCTATTTCAGCGATTTCGTGGTAGTTTATGTATGTAGCAAACCGCTGTCAAAAGGTGTACCTTTTGGCAGTTATTTTTTTGTCCCCTTGGTGAGCCGGTATTCCCGGAGCCTGCGGTAAAACGTGGACTCGCTCATGCCGCACCGCTCCAGCGCATCCTGAAAGGTCTGTCGGCCGCTCTCCCAGGCACCCACGATCTCAGCAAAGTCATCCGGCGCGGCCTTTGCCGGCCTTCCGAACACCACGCCCCTGGCCTTGGCCGCCGCGATCCCCTCTGCCTGCCGTTTCCGGATGTTCTCCCGTTCGCTCTGGGCCACGAAGGACAGGATTTGCAGCACCAGGTCCGCGATGAATGTGCCCATCAGGTCCTTCCCCTGCCGGGTGTCCAGCAGCGGCATATCCAGGACGCAGATATCAATTCCAATGTCCTTGGTCAAAACGCGCCACTGCTGCTGGATCTCCTCATAGTTGCGGCCCAGGCGGTCAATGCTCAGCACGTAGAGCAGGTCGCCGGCCCTGAGCCGCCGGAGCAGTTTCTGGTACTGTGGCCGCTTAAAATCCTTGCCGCTCTGCTTGTCCACATAGAGGTTCTTCGGCGGGATCTCCTTTTCCGCCAGCGCCACGCGCTGTCTGTCCTCGTTCTGATCTTTAGAACTGACGCGGATATACCCGTAAGTCTGCCCTGCCACGGCGTCCCCTCCTTTTGTTCCAGTCAGTTGACCGCCCTCATTCTAACCGTTGGAATTGATGGTAGTATATGCGTCTCCCCAGCCAGCGGCGGTTACATCCATCCGCAGAGGTCGAAGAATCTATTAGCCGCTACAACCAGCCTTTGCGTGGCACCGAAACCACGCCGACGCCGCTCCCGGTGCCACACTTTCGATGCCAGCACCATAAAGCGATGAGCAACGTAACATGGACGGCGGGGGGCGGCGTAACGCTGCCCCCCGCCGTTGCTGGTTCTGCTCGTCGTTTCCGCAGCCGCGGAACCTCCTCCCAGAACCCCTCCGCAAATCCTTGTCCGATGCACGTTCTTGTGCACCATCCGACCGGATCGTTTCACAGCATCCCGCTACTCAGGGCAACAACAAACCCTATCAGATGGCTGGGTGTAAAATCCGATACTCCATGACATTTTCAAGCTCTCATGGTCCAGGGCCGTCCGGCGGCAGAATGCCCGTCCAAACCTGTTGTAATCTGGCAAAGTCAAAGATCCGAATCACGGTCTTTCCGAGCCCCTCGCTCCACCTGCCAACCACTGAAAAGGCCATGTGCTCCATGTCATCGTCATGGAAGAAGATGCCCTTCAGGTTGTTGAGGATAACCTGGATGGCCCGGTTGGAGGTGTCCCACACCCTGGCGTTGTTGCTCCCCCTGGGGGTGATGATCTCGATGGCGACAAACGCCTGTTCAAAAAACGGCAGCGTCCTAGGCGGTTGGGCCACCTCGGAGATGGCGGCGTGGAGCATGGCCTTCCAGTGCTCTTCCACCGCCTCGGTCAGCCGCTTCATGGCGGGGATGGGTTCTTCCAACGTCAGCGTCACAATGCCGTTCACGTTTCGTCCAGCGGCGTGTTGTCGGGCGAGGGTCGGCCGTTCCTGCCTCGCCGGATTAGGGCCGTATGTCTCCAGGCCACAGATCACGGCCAGCTCCTGACTCAGCAGCCGCTGGGTAAGGTCATACATCCGGTACAGCTGCTCGGTCGTTGGCTCGCCGTCGGCGGGCAGGCATTTTCCGATGGCCGTCAGCGTCTTATTCAGATCGGTATACATATGCTTAACGCCATACAGCAAGGAATTTTCACTCCGTCCACCAAACAGAGGTTAGAAGAACTGGAAGAAGCCAAGGAACGGTTAACGGTCAGTATTTTGCAAGAGGAATTACAGAAGCCATGCCTTTTTAAAGAGCAGGTTCTGTTTTTCCTACACCGCTTCCGCGCCATTGATACCACTAAGCAGGAGCAGCGGCAACGCTTGATTGACAGCTTTGTTAATGCGGTGTACGTGTATGACGACAAAATCATCTTGACGTTTAACTATCAGGACGGAACGGAAACCATAACTTTAGACGATATTAACGGTTCGGATTTGGAAGCAGGGTCTCCACCATGAAAAGGCATCTGCTGAAAGCAGGTGCTTTTTTTGTGTTTTGAGGTACAGTACATCTCACCAGAAGTGCCAGGCGGAATTTCTGTGGGTGGGTCCTGGATTAACATTTTGATTATCATAAACATTCCGAGCCACAAGGCTCGGAATGTTTTTTTATTACAGTCATCGGAAAGGATATCACAGACAGCTCTGCGCCGATTTTCAAACTGGTACTTTCAAAACCGTGTCTGATAAAGGTGAACTATTCCTGAATGATGTACAAACCGGGGGGTTGCGCTTATTGTTTCCTAAAAATTCCACAAAAAGATATATATGGAATTTTCGACAATATTATTATAAAATTAAAGTATGCATTTTTTGCCTGACAGGAATTGAACAGCCGCTTTTCTCCATCGATTTTTTTATTTATGCTGAAAAACGGCGGTTCTGCCTGATAATACTTCGGATGTAAAGGAGGGGATTAGTATGACCTACATATCTATGTACTTTGGATTGGAAGCGTGGAAGGCGCGCAAGGCTCGCGGCTGGACACAGGAAGAAGTAGCCGAACAGGTGGGTATTTCGACCCGCTGGTACCAGCAGATAGAGTGTGGACTGGCCAATGCGACGTTTGCGGTCTGTGTGCGCATTGCCCATGTGCTTGGGATGGACCTGAACCAAATCGTGTACAACATACATCCTGACAGCACAGAGCCGGCAGGTACCTGACTGGCACAAGACAAGCCCCTTTTCCAACGACGGGAAAGGGGCTTGCTTTTGTATAGGTGATAAAATGCCACTGATTTTGGCCCAAAATACTTACAGAATATTATGAATTATTAAGAAACACTTAAGAGACACCGCAGGGACGATATGGTACAATAAAAAACGGAAAATGCGGACTGAGGGGGAACGGCATGGCCTACGAAATTTTGGTGGTAGATGATGAGAAAGAAATCGCAGACCTGGTCGAGGTATATCTGAAAGCAGAAAATTATACGGTTCACAAATGCTATACCGCCGAACAGGCGCTCGATGTCGTCGACAACTGCGCGCTTGATTTGGCCATTCTGGACGTCATGCTGCCCGGTGTCAGCGGCTTTGATATTTGCAGCCACATTCGTGAAAAATACACCTATCCCGTCATTATGCTGACGGCCCGTGAACAGGAGATCGATAAGATCACCGGCCTGACGCTGGGGGCAGACGATTATGTCACCAAACCTTTTCGGCCGCTCGAGCTGGTGGCGCGCGTCAAGGCACAGCTGAGGCGTTCGACGCAGTACAACCGCAGCGGGGCCGAGGAAAACGAGACCATTGCTATTTCAGGCCTGGTGCTCAACCGTGAAAATCACGAGTGCTTTCTCAATGAAAAGCCGCTGACGCTGACGCCGACTGAGTTTTCGATTTTATGGGTCTTATGCCAGAATCGGGGACGGGTGGTCAGCACAGAAGAGCTTTTTCGCACTGTTTGGGGAGAAAAATATTTCACGAGCAGCAGCAATACCGTGATGGTGCATATCCGCCATCTGCGCGAAAAGCTCGGTGATTCGGCCGACAGACCGCGGTATATCAAAACTGTGTGGGGAGTGGGGTATAAGGTTGAAAAGTGACGCAACAGCGCTGCGGCGGAAAATACTGCTGCGGCTCATGCTGGCTCCGGCGATTGCGCTTGCGGCATGTTGTGTTTTGTGGGCCATTGCCGCAGTGCTGCCAATGGCCAGCATCATCCAGCTTTTTCTGCGTTTGTTGGGAATGAGCAGAGATACAGCATATAATGTCTATCGGTACCTCTTTGCAAACAACATTAATCTGTGGGCCGTAGTGTCCTTTATTATTCTGTTTATTATCGCGATGTATATTGTAGTGCGTGCGATAAGCCGCAGCTTTGTACACATGGCTGAAGGAGTCGACCGGCTGCTGGACGAGGGAGATGAACCCATCCGGCTTCCGGCGGAGTTTGACTTTTTAGAGGCGCGGCTCAACGAGGCCAGGCGCGAGCTGCAGCACCGGCAGCAAGTGGCCCAGCAGGCGGAAATGCGTAAAAATGACCTGGTTGTATATCTGGCGCATGACATCAAAACGCCGCTCACCTCTGTGATTGGATACCTGAGCCTGCTCGACGAGGCGCCTGACATGCCGGCGCCGCAGAGGACACGTTACATCGGCGTCACGCTTGAAAAAGCCTATCGGCTGGAACAGCTTATTGATGAGTTTTTTGATATCACCCGCTTTAACCTTCAGACCATTCGCCTGGAATGTGAAAACGTCAACCTGTTCCACATGCTTGCGCAAATGGCGGATGAGTTTTACCCCATGCTGTCGCCGCAGGGAAAAACCGCACGGGTGGAATGTGAGGAGGGGCTGACCGTTTATGCAGACCCGGACAAGCTGGCGCGTGTGCTCAACAACATCCTGAAAAATGCTGCGGCGTACAGCGACCCTGATACTGTAATCCGCATCAATGCGAGGCGGGAAGGGAATGCGGTGAGTATCGCAGTTGAAAACCGGGGAAAGACCATTCCGCAGCATAAGCTGGACAGCATTTTTGAAAAATTTTACCGGCTGGACACGGCGCGGTCGAGCAATACAGGCGGTGCCGGACTGGGGCTGGCCATTGCCAAAGAGATTGTCGAGGCGCACGGCGGCCGTATTTCAGTGCGCAGTGAGGATGGCGTCACGGCATTTGAAGTGACGTTGCCGCAAAATCATTGATATAGTGTAAGAGGGTGAAAGCATTGGCGTCTAAATCGAGAAAAAAACGTGCCCGCCGCGCAATTTTATGCACTTTGGCGGTTTGTCTGCTGCTGACGGCGGCTGTCGTCGTCTGGGCGCACACACCGGCGGCCGACGGCCTGCCGCGCATCTTGTACAGTCATAATGTCCTGCTTGTGCGCCGCAGCGACGGTGCGGTGGTGCGTGAGCGCAATGCCGACGAGCGAATCTATCCGGCATCCATGACAAAAATCATGACCGCCCTTCTGGCGCTGGAACACAATCCTGACCTGCAAAAAACGGTCACTATTACCGAGGAAATGGTCGAGCTGCCCCGGCAGTACAACGCTGTGCAGGCCGGATATCTGGCGGGCGAAAATGTGCCGGTTATTGACCTGGTGTATGGCGCTCTGCTGCCATCGGGGGCGGAATGCTGTCTTGCTCTGGCGCAGGATGTTGCCGGAGATGAGCAGAGCTTTGCTGAGCTGATGAATGAACGGGCCGCAGAGCTCGGCATGACGAACACGCATTTTACCAACGCCATTGGCCTGCATGACGAGCAGCACTATACGACGCCGCGGGACCTGGCGGTTCTGCTTGAGGCAGCGCTGCAAAACCCCGATTTCCGCACGGCCTTCACCAGCAGCCGTTATTCAACCGGGCCGACCAATCTGCATCCGGACGGCATCACAGTGCGTTCATCGCTGTTTGAAAAAACGGGCAGCGCCGACTTTCCGGGCGGGCAGCTGCTGGGCGGCAAAACCGGGTATACAGACGAGGCAGGGCTGTGCCTGGCCAGCCTGGCCGAAAAGGATGGGGTGGAATATATCCTTATTACGGCGGGCGCCGGCGGCAGCAACCGCACGGCTCCGCACCATGTTGAAGACGCTTTGGCTGTATTCAGCTCTCTGAATTAAAAAAAGTCCCCGTTTCTGCGTGAACGGGGACTTTTTTAGCGGTCAATCAAACACTTTCGCGGTAACCAAACAGACGGAAAAAGGGAAGCTCAGACTGCATCTGAAAGATTGACGCGCGGGTCGCGACGTCGAGCAGATTGCCGTAAAAATCCAGAAAAATCAACAGACCGTCAGGGTCGGACTCTGTGGGATGTTTTTTCAGCCGCAAATACTCGATGTTGAGCTGATTGTCTGACAAAACTGAAATGGCCTGGGCCAGCGAACCGTGCTCGTAGGCGGCAGTGGAAAAGACGACGCTGACAATGGGAACCTCAGCCCGGTTGACCAGATGGCGGGACAGCAGGACGATCATCGGCCCCTTAGGCGTACGTGTAATGGAGTTGACATAGACCGGCTTATTGTGAATCATGGTATACAGCCACTCGGTATCGTACAGGCTGTCAATGGACACGGCGGCAAACGGCGTGCGGCCCGACGTCAGGTCATCGAGCGCTGCGGAAATTGAAGCGCAGGCTGTTGCCTCGCGGTCCAGAACGGATGAAACTGTGCGCGCGATGTGCGCCGGGCAGGAAACAGGCCCATCCCCCAGTTCGGGGACGATGTCAGGTTCATGGTTTAAGACAAGCGATTTATTGTGCTCTACAAAAAAACGGTACTGGCGGCCGCGGCTCATGCGCGTCAGGTCCTTCCACAGCACATAGGCCTTGCGTGAAAGCTCAGGGGACAAACCGGCAGTCACCCGGTTGAGCATGTATTTTTCCTCATCCGGGTTCCAGATGGGCTCACCTGACTGCAGGCGGGCACTGGCGATGCGCAGCGCAGCGTCCATGCGGCGCAGAAAGGCGTCGAGCAGGGCTTCGTCACAGCCGTCGATGATTTGACGCAGTAAATCCTGTTCTTTCACATGGGGTCCCTCCGTTTTTGGTGATGATGACACAATGTCTTTGTATATAAATGATATAACGCGGTAGGGGCCCTTGTCAATCGTACTTGTTTACAAAAAATACGCAGAATGGTATAATAAACAATAACATATCTGTGTTTCGAGACCGGCAAATGACGCGAAAAGAGGAGAATATCGATGAAAATCATTGATTTGCGCAGCGACACTGTGACGCAGCAGACACAGGCCATGCGCGATGCCATGCTGGTGGCTGAGGTAGGCGATGACGTCTATCGCGACGACCCGACGGTTAACGAACTGGAAAAACTGGCCGCGAAGATTCTGGGGAAGGAAGCGGCGCTGTTTGTCACGTCGGGTACAATGGGCAATCAGCTGGCTTTGATGGCGCAGACGCGCCGGGGCGACGAAGTCATCGTCAGCGCGAACTGCCATATCTTTGAGCATGAGGTCGGCGGCGCCGCCGTGTTGTCAGGCGCCAACCTGCGGATGCTGTACTTTGAGGACGGTATGCCTGATGTCCAAAGTATTGAAGCGGCCATCCGCCCGGATGACATCCACGAGCCGCAGACAGCGCTCATCTGCCTGGAAAATGCGCTGGCCAACGGACGCGTCGTGTCCGCTGCGCTCATGGCCGAGATTTATCAGATGGCCAAAAAGCACAAGATTCCTGTGCATATCGACGGCGCGCGCCTGTTCAATGCCGCAGCGGCGCAGGGAGTGGACGTCAAAGAGCTGACCAAAAGCTGCGACACCGTCATGTGCTGCCTGTCCAAGGGCCTGTGCGCACCGGTGGGGTCCATGCTGGCCGGCCCGCGTGACGTTATCGAGCGCGCCCGCAAGTACCGCAAAATGCTGGGCGGCGGAATGCGGCAGGCCGGATTTTTGGCTGCCGCGGGCATCATCGCCATTCGTGACATGCCGGCCCGCCTGCACATTGACCACGAAAACGCCGCACACCTGGCTGACCGCCTGGCCGGCCTTGACGGTGTGACACTCGACCGTCGGCCTGAGATTAACATGGTGTTTTTCCATATCGACCGCCCGCAGAAAGAGCTGGACGCCATTCCTGCCAAAATGCTCAAAAA
Source organism: Candidatus Ventrousia excrementavium (assembly GCA_018714845.1). Lineage (GTDB taxonomy): Bacteria > Bacillota > Clostridia > Oscillospirales > Butyricicoccaceae > Ventrousia > Ventrousia excrementavium. The sequence goes on along the minus strand of DVMR01000043.1, from coordinate 19,266 downwards.
GGGCTTTAAGATCAGCCCGGCCGAAAACGGCCGGTTCCGCTGGCTGACCAATAACGACGTCACCCGTCAGGACGTAGACAGCGCCGTCGATGCGCTGGCATCCATTTTGAAATAATACATCTGCCGCTCCTGCGGGAGCGGCATTTTTACAGACAGGAAAAGGCCGCCCCGCAGGGCGGCCTTTAAAGTATCAGGGCTTAGTTCCAGCTCCACTCGTAATAAAGCGTGGTAGACAAATGGAACTCAGCAGTCAGGTCCTTGTTGTAGGCAACAGGATTCTGGCGGAAGAAGATGGGGATATACACCGCGTCCTCCTGAACAATCTCAATGACCTGAGCATAAATGTCCTGCCGCTCCTGTCTGTCGACGGTGGCGACACCCTGCGCAAACAGCTCATCAACCTCGGGGTTATTGTAGCGAGCCAGGTTGAGGTTGTCGATAAACTGAGAGGCGTAAATCTGGTCAAACATGGCGTAGTCGTTGCCCAGCTGGACGCCCATGACGGCAATGCCGAAGTTGCCGTTGACGCAGTCTGTCGTATAGGAAGACGATTCCGCCAGCTCTATTTCGCACTGGATGCCGATGGCCGAGAGGTTGGACTGTGCAACCTGTGCAACCTTCTGGAAATAACTGGATAAGGTTTTAATGCTGCCGGCATTGAAGCCGTCAGGATAGCCGGCCTGAGCCAGCAGCTCCTTAGCAGCCTCGGGGTCATATTCAAAGGTCGTGCAGTCCTCAGTGGCGCCGAACACCTGGTTCGGACGGGCCATAGTCAGAGCCGGCGTGGCCAAACCGTCCATGCCCATCAGGCACATGTCATCGCGGTTAATGGCAAGGCTCATAGCCTGACGGACCAATTTGTCGTTAAAGGGTTCGATCTCGTGATTGAGGATAAGATAGGTAGTGTGGGCGGTCTCCAGAAGCTCGGTATTGTACAGGCCGCTGGCCTCGATGTCCAGCCAGTTGGCAGACGGGACACTGATATAGTCGAGCTCGCCGGCTTCAAAGGCAACAAGAGATGTGGAGGTATCAGTGATAATCTTCCAGTCAATATCCTTGATGGAAGCCTCGCCCTGCCAGTAATCGGGGTAGGCGGTGACGGCGACGCTCAGCGCCTGCTGGAAGTCGGAAAGCATATACGGGCCGGTGCCGCAGGTCTGGGTGGCAAAGGCGTCGTCGCCGACCTCTGTGACAAACTTTTCATTGACAATGGGCAGTGAACCGACATACTGGATGAAGGGTGCATATTCATAGCTGAGCGTGATGGCGACGGTATAATCGTCCAGAGCTTCGACCGATTCAATGGGTTCGACATACGAGTACATGCGGGCCGATTCTTTGCAGCGATTGATGGTAAAGACAACGTCGCTGGCCTTGAGCTCTTCACCGTTGTGGAACAGTACGCCCTGGCGAAGGTTAAAGGTGTAGACCAGCCCGTCGTCGCTGACGGTGTAGTCGGTGGCCAGCAAGGGAGTCTCGGTGCCGTCATCCTCAATGAAGACTAGGGTTTCGTAGATCTGTGCGATAATACCCTGCTCGACAATCAGGTTGGCGTAGTGCGGATCAAGCACGCTGGGCACTTCGGCCAGCGACAGATGCAAGTCAGTACGCGTGTCGCCGGTCTGTGTAGTGTCATCTGTGTTTGACTGGTTGGTGGTGTCGTCCTGTGTCTGGTCTTCAGAGCCCGGATCGGTCGCCTGATTACAGCCGGCCAGCGCCAGGGTGAAAACCATGCACAGTGCCAGGAACAATGCGAGTTTTTTCATCGTGTAACCTCCCAATTTTAGTTCACGCTTGCACGTGTTTAGGAGATTATACCACGGCACCTGCTGAATTTCAACAAAATTTTAATGGTTTTGTAAAATGACAGCATCACTATTGGCAGAAACTCTAAAAATATTGCTGATAATAAAAAGGCCGCCCATTAAAGGCGGCCTTCAGAGATATCAGTTCAGCTCCAGCTCCACTCATAGTAAAGCGCAGTAGATAACCCAGATGCTTCGTAAAATTTGGTGTTCAGATTTTTGTCATAAGCAACCGGGCTTTGACGGAAGAAGATGGGGACATAGACGGCATCATCCTGTACGATTTCAATCAGCTGTGAATAAATTGCGAGACGTTCGTCAGGATTGACAGTGGCAACACCTTGGGCAAAAAGATCGTCAACCTCAGGGTTCGAGTAGCGGGCGTAGTTGTTGCTATCGATGTATTGAGATGCATAGGGCATATCAAACATGGCAAAATCATTACCCATAGACGACCCCATCACTGCAATACCAAAATTGCCGTTGGTGCAGTCGGTTACATAGGCCGATGTCTCTGCCATTTCGATATCACACTGGATGCCAACAGCTAAGAGGTTAGACTGTGCGACCTGTGCCACTTTTTGAAAATAAGAACCTATCGTCTTAATGACGCCGGCATTAAAGCCGTCGGGGTAGCCAGCCTGAGCCAGCAGATCCATAGCAGCCTCGGGGTCATATTCAAAAGTTGTGCAGTCATCAGTGGCACCAAATACCCGGTCGGGGTGCGCCAAAGTATAAGCCGGGGTCGCCAGACCATCCAGCGCCATCAGGCACATGTCGTCGCGGTTGATGGCATGGCTGATAGCCTGCCGCACCAGTTTGTTGTTAAATGGCTCAACTGTGTGGTTAAGAATCAAATAAGTGACATGATTTGATTCCAAAAGCTCGGTATTGTACAGGCCGCTGGCTTCGATATCAGGCCAGTTGGCAGAGGGGACGCTGATATAGTCGAGCTCGCCGGCCTCAAAGGCGACAAGTGTCGTCGAGGTATCGGTAATAATTTTCCAGTCAATGTCCTTGATGGAAGCCTCACCCTTCCAGTAGTCGGGGAAAGCCGTAATGCTGACACTTTGCGCCTGCACAAATTCGTTGAGCATGTACGGGCCGGTGCCGCAGGTCTGGGTAGCCAAAGCGTCGTCGCCGACTTCGGTGACAAATTTTTCATTAACAATTTGCAGAGCACCGATGTACTGAATAAAGGGTGCATATTCGTATGACAGAGTGATGACAACAGTATAGTCATCAGCAGCTTCGACTGAGACAATCGGCTCGACATAGGAGTACATGTGGGCAGACTCCATGGAGCGTTCGTAGGAAAAAACGACGTCGCTGGCCTTGAGTTCTTCGCCATTGTGGAACTGTACACCCTGACGAATGTTGAAGGTATAGGTCAGGCCGTCTTCGCTGACACTGTAATCAGTGGCCAGCAGAGGAATTTCGGACGAATCGTCGTCGATTAGATAAAGGGGTTCGTAAATCTGAAACTCGACGGCGCGGTCCGCGCTGCGGGCAGTGTAGTGCGGGTCCAGCGTTTCGACAGCTTCGGTGCTGGACCCGAGGTCCGCTGTCAGTGGCAGAAGGGTCCGCGGCCGGTTCGGTGGATGGAGTCCCGCTGTCACAGGCGCAGAGCATCAGGGCCAGTGCAAGGCTGAGTCCCAATAGCAGAGCGTGCTTTTTCATCATAATACACCCCGTTCTGTTTGAGCTTCTGAAGCTCATCATACACAACAACATTATACCAAATGGCACAAAGTTCTGTAAAATATGTGTAAGCTATTCTAAAACATAGACAGGGACTATCTAAAACAACGAATCAACGGTGCTGGAAAAGGGGAAAATAGTGGACAACCATAGCCGATTATGGTAAAATCAAGAGAAAGCAAGGCGTGCAGCCAACGGGCGGCACGCGTATGAGGGAGATGTGCTATGGTCAAGGAAATCACCTACCGCCCGCAGGGCGTTTGCTCGCGCGCATATCATATTGTTGCCAGCGACGGCGTTATCGACAGCATCGATATCGTCGGTGGCTGTGACGGCAACCTCAAGGGAATTGCCAGCCTGCTGCGCGGCATGAAGATTGAGGATGCTATTGAGCGTATGAGCGGCGTCACCTGCGGCAGCAAGCCGACCTCGTGCCCGGATCAGATTGCGCGGGCGCTGCGTCAGCTTCAGCAGGGGCAGCAATAAGGAGGAAGGCAAATGAACACAACAGTTCGAGAGATTCTGCACCGGCCGGAAGAGTTTGAGGGCAAGACTGTCGCTCTCAACGGGTGGGTGCGTACTGCGCGCGACGTCAAGGCGTGTGCCTTTGTCGAGCTCAACGACGGCTCAGTCGTCAAAAATATCCAGCTCGTCGCCGACGCACAGGGCGAGCACTATCGAATGGCCGCCGGTCTCAACGTCGGCACGGCAGTGCGCATCACCGGAGAGGTCGTCAAGTCGCCCAACCCCAAGCAGCCGGTCGAGGTGCACATCAAAACGCTGGAAATTGAAGGCGAGTGCCCCAGCGACTACCCGCTGCAGAAAAAGCGTCATACGGTGGAATATCTGCGCACCATTCAGCATCTTCGCCCGCGCACAAATTTGTTCAGTGCCGCCTACCGCGTGCGTTCGGCGACTGCTTTTGCCATCCACAAATTCTTTAATGAGCGCGGCTTTGTCTATGCGCACACACCGCTCATCACGGGCAGCGACGCCGAGGGCGCCGGCGCCATGTTCCAGGTCACGACGCTCGATATGGCCAATCCGCCGCGGACTGAGCAGGGGAGCATTGATTATTCACAGGACTTTTTCGGCCGTGAGACCAACCTGACTGTCTCAGGACAGCTCGAGGCTGAGGTCTTTGCGTTGGCTTTTGGCAAAACCTATACCTTTGGCCCCACGTTCCGCGCCGAAAAATCCAACACCCCGCGGCATGCTGCCGAGTTTTGGATGATCGAGCCCGAAATCGCCTTTGCCGACCTGTCGGACAACATGGCGCTGGCCGAGGACATGATTAAATATATCATCCGCCATGTGCTGGAAAGCTGCCCGGATGAAATGGAGTTTCTCAATCAGTTTGTGGACAAGAACCTTCTCGCGCGGCTGACCGCCATTGCCGAAGAAGAGCATTTTGCCCACGTCACCTATACTGAGGCCATTGAGATTCTGGAAAAGAATAAAGAGAATTTTGAATTCCCGGTGTTCTGGGGGTGCGATCTGCAAACCGAACACGAGCGCTATCTGGCTGAGACGGTCTTTAAAAAGCCGGTCTTTGTCACTGATTATCCGCGCGAGATCAAGTCTTTCTATATGCGCCTGAACGACGACGGAAAGACCGTCGCCGCCATGGACCTGCTGGCCCCTGGCATCGGTGAGATTATCGGCGGCAGCCAGCGTGAAGAGCGTCTGGATGTGCTGGAAAAGCGCATTGCTGAGGACGGTATGAACCGCGATTTGTACTGGTGGTACCTCGAACTGCGCAAGTACGGCGGCACCAAGCACGCCGGCTACGGCCTGGGATTCGAGCGCATGGTCATGTATCTGACCGGTATTTCCAACATCCGCGACGTGCTGCCCTTCCCGCGCACAGTCGGCAGCGCCGATTTCTAAGCCATGGGTTATATCGTCGGCATTGACATCGGCGGCAGCACGACCAAAATCGTCGGACTGCGCGGCGGCGCTGTCATATCGCCCATCAGCGTCAAGGCTGGGGACCCTGTCACCTCGGCCTACGGGGCGTTTGGACGCTTTTTGTCAGAAAACGGGCTGTCCATCGCAGATATTGACCGTGTTCTGGCGACCGGCGTCGGGTCGTCGTTTATCAAAGAGGGCCTTTTCGGCATTCCCACAAAGCGTGTGGATGAGTTTATGGCCATCGGCCGCGGCGGCTGCTGCCTGGCCGGGGTAGAGAGGGCCATTATCGTCAGCATGGGCACCGGCACGGCGCTGGTCGCCGTGGACGGGGAAAAGTGTGTGCATCTGGGCGGCTCCGGCGTCGGCGGCGGCAGCCTTTTGGGGCTGTGCGACAAGATGATAGGGGTGCGCAGCGTGGAGCATATCGTCGCCATGGCGCAGCGGGGGCGGCTTTCCAATGTCGACCTGACCATCGGCGACATCACCGAAGGCGTTTTGTCGGGAATGGGCAGCGAAATTACGGCGTCCAATTTTGGCAAGCTGTCTGATGTGGCGTCGAGCGACGACTTGGCCATGGGCGTCGCCAATCTGGTGTTTCAGACCATTGGCATGTTTGCGGTCTTTGCGGGTAAGTCAGAAAAGGTACAGGACATCGTGCTGACCGGCAAGCTGTCGACCTTTGAGCTGGCCCGCGGCATTTACCGTCAGCTGGAAGAGCTGCACGGTGTACATTTTATCATTCCCGAGTATTCGGATTTTGCAACGGCCATCGGCGCCGCTTTGGCGGCGCAGGAGGAATAAAGGAAAGGAGCGCGTTTACCATGGATCTGATGAAAATGAGCAGGGAGGAGCTTGTCAGCGCACAGGCGGACCTGAAAAAGAAGTATGAGGACTTCAAGGCCATGGGTCTGAAGCTCGATATGTCCCGCGGCAAGCCCGGCCCTGAGCAGCTTGATTTGAGCGAGGGCATCCTCACTGTCCTGCACAGCAACAGCCAGGTCAAGTCGGACGGCACCGACGTGCGCAACTACGGCGGTCTCGAGGGCCTGAAGGCCTGCCGTGAGCTGTTTGCCGAGCTTCTGGGCGTTTCGGTGAACAACGTCATTGCGGGGGGCAACTCCAGCCTGACCATGATGTACGACACCATGCTTCGCCTGTGGGTCTTCGGGGCCTCGCGCGGCGGCAGCCCCTGGCAGTCTGAGGAAAAGGTGCGCTTTTTGTGCCCTGCTCCGGGTTATGACCGTCATTTTGCCGTTACGCAGCAGCTGGGCATCGAGATGATTACCGTTCCCATGCTGGAAGATGGCCCGGATATGGACCGCGTTGAAGCGCTGGTCGCCGGCGACCCGACTATCAAAGGCATGTGGTGTGTGCCCATGTACTCCAACCCCGAGGGCAAGACCTATTCTGACGAGACGGTTCGCCGTCTGGCCAAAATGAAAACCGCTGCCCCGGACTTCCGCATTTTCTGGGACAATGCTTACTGTGTACATCACCTGTACCCCGAGCATGACCATGTGCTCAATATGCTGGACGAATGCAAAAAGGTAGGCAACGAGGACCGTGTGCTCATGTTCGCCTCGACGTCCAAAGTGACTTATCCGGGCGCCGGCGTCGCTGTTTTGGTTGCCAGCGAGGCCAATATTGCCTGGACCTGTGACATCATGAAAGTGCAGGCCATTGGTCCCGATAAGGTCAACCAACTGCGTCATGTGCTGTATTTCAAGAACGCCGACGGAATTCACGCCCATATGGCCAAGCAGGCTGAAATCCTGCGGCCCAAGTTCCAGGCTGTGCTTGACGCGCTGGACAAAAATCTGGCCGGCACCGGCGCAGGCACCTGGCACGCACCGCGCGGCGGCTACTTTGTCAGCTTTAACGCCATGCCCGGCTGTGCCAAACGCATCCATCAGCTGTGCAAAGATGCAGGACTGGTCATGACGGGTGCCGGCGCGACCTATCCGTACGGCAAAGATCCGCAGGACTCCAACCTGCGCATTGCGCCGTCCTATCCGTCGGTCGACGAACTGAAAACAGCGATGGAGCTGTTCTGCACCTGTGCCCTTCTGGCCGCGGTTGAGAAAAAGCTCGAAGCCTGATTGAAAGTCAAACCATACGCATAATCAAAGGAGCGAATACGCGTGTATTCGCTCCTTTGTATTCTTGGTTGAAGAGAGGGGCAGGAAATGGGGCTGTTTGAAAAGACCTTTGACAATGCGGCCGATGACTATGAACAGAGCAGACCTGATTATCCCGATGCGCTGTACAGCGATATTTTTCGCTACCTGCCGGTTGGGCCCGGAAGCCGGGTTCTTGAAATTGGCATGGGAACGGGCAAGGCATCAGGGCCATTCCTCGGCAAAGGGTGTTGTTTTGTCGGCCTGGAGCCAGGAAAAGCGCTGGCTGCCGTTGCGCGCAGACGATTGCAGAATAAGCCGAGCGCCTTGCTGCGCTGTGAGCGGTTTCAAGATTATGAGGCTCTGCCGGAGTCCTTCGACCTCGTTTATGCGGCTACGGCTTTTCACTGGATTCCTGAAGAATATGGATATCCGAGAGTGTTTGCGCTTCTCAAAACCGGCGGAGCCTTTGCACGTTTTGCCTATCATGCCGGGCCGGATCAAAGCCGGCCGGAGCTGGCCAGACAGATGAATGCGCTTTACCGGGAGATTATGCGGCATACTGATGCCCCGGCGCCGTTTGGCGCAGCGCAGGCCAAAAGCCTGGCTCAGCTCGCTGAAAAATACGGATTTACAGATACAGAGTATCATCTTTATCAATTCACAAAGGATTTTACTGCCGATGAGTATATGGCGCTGCTGCGTACCTATCCCGATCATATGAACTTGGAAGAGCGCAGCCGAAAGGCGTTGTTTGATGGTATCCATACAGCGATTCGGCAGCACGGCGGGACAATTACTGTGCACTATACCGCTGATTTGGAGTTGGCCCGCAAACCATAAGAATATAAAAACTCCGCCGAAAGAGTCGGCGGAGTTTTTTTTGATGCTTACCTTCGCGAAATCAGTTGGCCATGATGCTGGTCCACATCTGGTCATAGGTCGAGGCCATATCCTGCAGGTCATAGTACACGTCGCACTTGGCCAGAGTGGCCTCGTCCGGATAGGTGGCCTGCGTCTCGGCGTCCAGCGAGTCATAAACCTGTGTCTGCGGGGTCAGATAATTGATATAGTCGCGGTTCATGGCGGCGATATCCTCGCGGCACATGAAGTTGATGTACTCCATGGCCAGGTCTTTGTTCTGAGAGTCCTTGAGCACGCACATATTGTCAAACCAGATGTTGGTGCCCTCTTCGGGAATGACGTATTTGAGATCAGGATTGCCCTCGTCCGGGTCCATAATGGTGATGGCGTCGCCCGAATAGATGACGGCCATGGCGGCCTCACCCTGAATCATTTTGTCCTTAACGTCGTCGCCGGTATAAGCAAGCACAAGCGGCTTCTGCTCGAGCAGCTTGTCGCGGGCCTGTTCGATTTCAGACATGTCGCGGGTGTTCATGTCAAAGCCGCAGACCAACAGACCGACCATCATGCTGTCGCGCACGCTGTTCATCATGAACAGGTTCTGCTCATAAGCGGGATCCCACAGATCAGCCCAGCTTGTCGGCGCTTCGTCGACCATAGTCTCGTTGTAGATAATGCCAACTGTGCCCCACATGTAGGGAACGGAGTAAACATTGCCCGGATCAAAGTTCAGGTCCATGCAGTAGGGATTGATATACTGCAGGTTGGGAATCTTTTCTTTGTCGAGGGGAGCAAGCATATCCTCTTTGATCATGCGCTCGATCATGTAGTCCGAGGGGATGACGACGTCATATGTTGAATCTGAGTTTTTGATTTTGGTGTACATGTCCTCGTTCTGCTCAAATGTAGCGTAGACGACATTGCAGTCAAACTCTTCTTCAAACATCTCGTTGACCTCTTCGTCAATGTAGTCGCCCCAGTTGTAGACGGTCAGCGTCGGCTTGTCAGAATCGCCGCTGCAGCCGCTCAGCAGAGCCACCACCATGCACAGCACACAGACCAGAGATAAACTTCTTTTCAACCCTAACATCAACCTACTTTCTTAAAATAAGTGTATTTACAACCCCACACAGGGGGATTGCCAGGACAGGTTGCACCATTAGTGGCGCTCTTTCTCGCGCTTTTGCACATCGCGCCCTGAACGGACGTTGACGACGATCAAAAGGGTGAGAACAGTGATGAACATCAGCGTGGACAGCGCGTTGATTTCGGGCTTGATGCCGCGCCTCGTCATCGAGTAGATGGCGACTGACAGGGTGTTGACGTCAGCGCCGGTCGTGAAGAACGAAATGACAAAGTCGTCAATCGACATGGTAAAGGCCAGAATAAAGCCAGTGACAATGCCGGGAGAGATCTCAGGCAGCATGACCTTGAAAAAGGCCTGCAGCGGAGTGGCCCCCAGGTCGAGCGCCGCCTCAAAGGTATTATTGTCCAACTGGGTGAGCTTGGGCATGACCGACAGTATAACATATGGAATGTTAAAAGTGATATGCGCCAAAAGCAGCGATACAAATCCCAGTTTGAGCCCAATAAAAGTGAAGAGCAGCAAAAGTGAGATACCGGTGACAATATCGGCATTGACCATAGGCAGCGAGGTGACATTCATCAGCACATTCCGAATGCGCTTTTTGGAATAGTGCAGGCCCAGTGCCGCGGCTGTGCCGATGATGACGGCAATGGCCGACGAGATGAGTGCAACGGCCAGCGTGGTCTTCAGCGCATCCATCAGCGTGCTGTTGTCAAACAGCTCCTGATACCAGCGCAGCGAAAATCCGGTCCAGCGCCCGCGGGACTTGGATTCGTTGAAGCTGAAAACAATCAGGACAATGATAGGCGCATACAAAAACAGAAAAATAAAAACAGAGTAGAGCACCGAAAGGGGATGACGTTTTTTGTTCACATCAGCACGCTCCTTCCGGTTTTATCAGACTCGAATCGACGGATGACCCCCATGGTGACCAGAATCAGAATCATGAGAATGACCGACATGGCCGAGCCGAAGCCCCAGTCGCCGACCACCTTGAACTGATTTTCAATGACGTCGCCGATCAGGGCATTCTGACCGCCGCCGAGCAGACGGGAGATGACAAAGGTCGTGACAGCCGGCATAAAGGTCATGGAAATGCCCGATACAACGCCGGGCAGTGACAGCGGAAAAATGACCTTTAGAAAGACGCGGCCGCGGCTGGCGCCCAGGTCCTGCGCCGCCTCGATCAGGCTTCTGTCAATTTTGATGAGCACTGTGTAAATGGGCAGAATCATAAAGGGCAGGAAGTTATAGACGTTGCCCAGCACAACAGCCCACTGTGTGTACATGATGTTGAGCGCCGGAATCTGAATGGCAGCCGGCAAGAGACCGTTGAGCCACTCAATAAAGGTATTGATGAGCCCGGTGCGCTCCAAAAGAGACATCCACGAATAGGTGCGCAGCAGAAAGTTCATCCACATGGGCAACACAAACAAAAAAGCAATGGTGCCGCGCACGCGGGGCGAAAGCTTGGAGAGGATGTAGGCCATCGGATAACCCAGAATCAGGCAGATGACAGTTGAGATAACGGCCAGCTTGATGCTGCGCCACAGGACCTTAAGGTACACAGGGTCGCTGAAGTCAAAAAAACGCGCATAGTTTTCAAGCGTCCAGGCGCCGCCGGTATCCTGAAAACTATAAAGCAGAATGAGCAGAATGGGGGCGACGATGAAGATCAGCGCGTAGACCGAATAGGGAATCAAAGCCAGTTTAATCTTCTTCATCTTCGGCCTCGGACTTTCTCATGATGTGGATGTCAAAGGGGGCGACCTTCAGACCCACGTTGGTTCCGCAGACCTCGGGCAATGTGGACTGCACCAGCCACACAATGTCGCCCGAGCGCACCGTCATTTCATAATGTACGCCCTTGAACACGACGCTTTCGACAATGCCCTGCAGCATGCCCTCTTCGGGCGGGACCATTTTCAGGTCTTCGGGGCGGATGACGACGTCGACGTTTTCGTTTTTCTCAAAGCCGCGGTCCGTACATTCAAAGGTGCGGCCGGCAAAGGTACACACCAGGTCCTCATTCATGATGCCGTCGACAATGTTGCTCTCGCCGATAAAGTCGGCGACAAAGGCGTTGGCAGGCTCGTTGTAAATGCCAATGGGGGTGCCAACCTGCTGAATACGGCCTCGCTTCATGACGACGACGGTGTCGCTCATGGTCAGAGCTTCTTCCTGGTCGTGGGTAACATAAATAAAGGTGATGCCGAGCTGTGTTTGAATCTGCTTGAGCTCGGTCTGCATCTCTTTGCGCAGCTTAAGGTCGAGCGCGCCCAGCGGCTCGTCGAGCAGCAGAACGCGAGGACGGTTGACCAGTGCGCGGGCAATAGCAATGCGCTGCTGCTCGCCGCCCGAAAGTGAAGTCACTGAGCGCTTTTCGTAGCCGGACAAATTGACCAGCTTGAGCATGCTTGAAACGGACTCTTTAATTTCTTTTTCAGGTGTTTTGCGAATGCGCAGCCCAAAGGCGATGTTTTCAAACACATCGAGGTGCGGAAACAGGGCATAGCGCTGAAAGACCGTATTGACCTGCCGCTTGTGCGGCGGGACATCGTTATATTTTTTTTCATCAAAATAGACCACACCGGCAGTCGGCGTCTCAAACCCGCCGATGATGCGCAAAGTAGTGGTCTTGCCACAGCCGGACGGACCCAAAAGGGTGACAAATTCCTTGTCCCGTACCGACAGATTGATAGATTTTAAGACCTGTTTGCCTCCATAATCCTTATGGATGTTCTCGAGACGAATCAGATGTTCGCTCATCTCCCAACCCCCTTGAAACAAAGATTTGCCGAAGGGCGTGGCTTTGGGGCACCCGCATGTTTCGACAAAGTAAATATAGCACATATTCTGCGAATGTCAATGGTTTTTTCATGATTTTTTGCGAAATCTTCGAGGCAAATCGTTCGGCACCGAAAAAAGCTCTTAAAACTTCTGTTTTCCTCGCGATTTCTCTTGATTTCTCACATTCAATTTCTGGGGAAGAGAATGAAAGTAATCAAGGAACGGAATGTCGGGCACCTCGAAGCTCTGCCCGGTCAAATGTTCAAGCACGCCTGAGGGAGGGGCAAAGGCAAAACGCAGCCGCCAGGCATAGAGCGCCTGGTGGGCAAAGGGAAGGCTGGCGTTTTGACGCGCTGTCCCGTATTTGGCGTCGCCGGCGAGCGGATGGCCGATGTGTGCCATCTGCGCACGGATCTGGTGGGTACGGCCGGTAATCAGCGTACACTCAAGCAGAGACAGCCCGCTGCGGCTTTCAAGCACGCGGTAGCGAAGCTCGGCGGTCAGGGCGCCCGGCATGGGGCGGTCAAAGACCTCGACCTGCTTTTTCTGCGTATCGCGGCGGATAAAGTGACGCAATGTGCCGGAAGACGGTGAAGGAGTACCGTGGACCAGGCAGAGGTAAGTCTTCTGCACCTGATGCAGGCGAATCTTTTCGTTCATGATGCGCAGGGCCTCGGCCGTTTTGGCTGCAATGACCAGTCCGCCGGTGTTGCGGTCAATGCGGTTGCACAGCGCGGGCGCAAAAGCGTTTTCGCGCGCGGGGTCCCACTCGCCGCGGCGATATAAAAGGGCCTTGATATTGTTAATCAGGGTGTCGGCATCACCGGTTTCATCCTCGTGCACGACCTGGCCCGGCCGCTTGTCGCACAGCAGAATGTGCTCGTCCTCATAAATGATGGACAGCTGTCCGCTGGCACGGCGCCAGTCCTCTTCCGGCGCAGCCTTTGCAAAAAACTCGTCATTGATGTATAATTGAATAACATCACCGGCGCACAAACGCACGTCACCCTGTGTGCGGCCGCCGTTGCGCTTGATGCGCTTTAAGCGAAAATATTTGTGCATCAAAGACGGGGGCAGAGCGGGGACAGCGCGCCGCAGCACGCGGTCGAGCCGCTGTCCGTCGTCGTTTTTTCCGATTTTAAGCTCTTTCATTTCTCTTACAATCCTTTGACATTTTTCCTTGACAAATGGGGGAAAGGCACATATAATATCATTTGTATCATTGTGAGAGGGCGAAGTATGACCATTAACTTAAAAGACCTCGCGGCATCGCCGCAGGGGCGGATCTGTTTTGATTATACCATAGATTTGTCCGCAGAGGAAGTCAACTTCGAAAGACCTTTTCCCGTGCCTGTCCGCGTCGTTGGGCAGGTCAGCGACGAAGCCGGTATGATTCGGCTTCAGGCGCAGGTCGAAGCCGAAGTGCACACCCGCTGTGCGCGCTGTGCCCGGCCTGTTGTATATGAAAAAAATGTTCCCATCGATTTTTTACTGGTTTCAGGGGCTGCGGAAGATGAGGAGAGCGATGACGTCATTGCTGTGGAAGGCGACGATGTCGAGCTCGACGGCATTGCGGTACCTGAGCTTTTGCTTGACATGGAAATGGCTGTTCTGTGCCGTGAAGACTGCAGGGGACTTTGCCCCAAGTGCGGCAAGGACCTGAACGAAGGTCCCTGCGGCTGTGATTTACGGCAGGTCGATCCCCGGCTGGAAGCGCTGAAAAAGCTGTTGCCGCCGGAATAATTTTTGGTTATTAAATAAAGCACGATAGACAGAGGAGGTGTCCCAAATGGCAGTACCCAGGGGGAAACTGTCCCGGCAGCGCCGCGACAAGCGCCGTTCTTCGCACTGGAAGCTCAGCCTTCCCGGCATTGTGAAATGCCCGAAGTGCGGTGAGCCCGTCCTCTCCCACAGAGCGTGCAAGGCTTGCGGCACTTACAACGGCCGCACCGTGCTCAACGTGGAAGAAAGCAAATAACAATGGGCAAGTAAAGATAGAGAGGGGCTTTTCCTTCTCTATTTTTTCTTATCCGGAAAATTCTGTGCAATGGGGGAAGTCATGATGTCTGCCGTCATCACGGGCGTGCGGCGCCGTTCGGCCGCCGAGCGGGCCGGGATTCGCGCGGGGGAAACGCTGCTTGCGGTCAACGGAAAAAGTATTCGCGACGTACTGGATTACCAGTTTTACACCTATGACGCTGACCTGACCATCAGGCTGGCCAACGGGGATGCCGAACGCACTGTTCACATCCGCAAGCAGCCCGGCGAAGAACTGGGCCTTGATTTTGAGACCTACCTGATTGATACGCAGAAAAGCTGCGGCAACAAATGTATTTTCTGCTTCATCGACCAGCTGCCGCGCGGAATGCGTGAAACGCTGTATTTTAAGGATGACGACGCACGGCTGTCCTTTTTACTGGGCAACTACATCAGCATGACCAACCTGTCAGATGCCGATGTTGAACGCATCATCGCAATGCGGGTGTCACCGCTCAATATATCGGTACATACCACAGACCCTGAGCTGCGCAGCCGGATGCTGGGCAACCGGCGGGGCGGACAGTCGCTTGCATGCCTGTATCGGTTCGCCGAGGCCGGGCTGCAGCTGCAGTGCCAGATTGTCGTTTGCCCGGGCTGGAATGACGGAGACCAGCTGCGCAAAACGCTGCGCGATTTGGGGGAGCTGTATCCTTCGGTCGGGGCGGTTGCCGTCGTCCCCGTCGGACTGACCCGCTACCGCGACGGACTGGAGCCGCTCAGGCCCATTGATGAGCACAGCGCGAAAGAAATTATCGCCATTGTCGACGAGGCGCGTGAGCGCAATGAGAAGTCGCTGGGCGACCCGCAGTGCTATGCGGCCGACGAGCTGTACCTCAAGGCCCATCTGCCCCTGCCGGGCGAGGGGTATTATCAGGATTTTTCGCAGCTGGAAAACGGCGTCGGCCTTGTGACGCTGTTTGAAAGCGAGCTGCGTGCCGCGCTTGAAGACTGCGGGCGCCACAGACATGTTTCCCCGCTGGCTGTCGCGACGGGCAAAGCGGCCGCTCCTTTTATGCGGCGCATGATTGACTTGGTGGCAAAAAAATGCGATAATGAAATGCAATATCAGGTCTTTGCTGTGGAAAACGAGTTTTTCGGCCCCGGCGTAGACGTCGCCGGTTTGGTGACCGGCGGCGATATAATCAAACAGCTGAAGGGAAAAATAGAGGCAAAGCGCCTGCTCATTCCACAGACCATGCTGCGCCACGGCGAGACTGTCTTTTTGGATGATGTTTCGCTGCCCCAGCTCGAAGCGGAGCTGGGCGTCAGGGTGCAGGCCGTCGAGCCCGACGGCGCTTTATTTTTGCAGGCAGTTCTGGGAAGGAAGTGAAAGCCCTTGTCAAAGCCCGTAATCGCCATTGTGGGCCGTCCCAATGTGGGCAAGTCGCTGCTTTTTAATAAGCTGGTCGAACGGCGTCATGCCATTGTCGAGGACACCCCCGGTGTGACGCGTGACCGTATTTATGCCGACGCCGAGTGGCGCGGCCGCCCGTTTACCGTCATCGACACCGGCGGCATCGAGCCGCGCGCGGACAGCGAAATTCTTCGCTTTATGCGCGAGCAGGCTTTTATCGCCATTGACCATGCCGATGTCGTGATCTTGCTGTGCGACGTGCGGACCGGCGTCACCGCCGCTGACCAGGAAGTGGCGTCCATGCTCAAACGCGCTAAAAAGCCCATTGTCCTGTGCGTCAATAAGCTGGACACGCCGGGCGATCCGCCGGCGGATTTTTATGAGTTCTATAACCTCGGCCTGGGCGACCCGGTCGGCGTTTCTGCCGTTCACAGCTACGGGCTGGGTGATTTGCTCGACGCCTGCTTTGAGCATTTTCCGCCTGCCGGCGAAGATGAGCCGGATGAGCAGCCCGGCATTCGCGTGGCTGTCATCGGCAAACCCAACGCAGGCAAAAGCTCGCTTATCAACTGTGTCACCGGTGAAGAGCGGGTCATTGTCTCAGATGTTCCGGGCACGACGCGCGACAGCATTGACAGCGTTGTCATGCGCGGGGACGATAAATTTATTTTTGTCGACACGGCCGGTATCCGCCGCAAATCCAGGGTGGACGAGGCTATTGAAAAGTTTTCAGTGCTGCGGGCGCAGATGGCCGTCGAGCGTGCTGATGTCTGCCTTATCATGATTGATGCGCAGGACGGCGTCACCGAGCAGGATACGAAGGTGGCCGGGCTGGCGCATGAAAACGGAAAAGCCTCGGTCATTGTCATCAACAAGTGGGATCTCATTGAAAAAGAGACTGGCACGCAGGCTGAATATGAAAAAAAGGTCCGCGCACAACTGGCTTATATGACTTATGCGCCCGTTGTTTTTATCTCGGCTAAAACCGGTTTGCGGGTCGACAGTCTGTATGATGTCATTAAAAAGGTGTATGCGGCCGCGACGACGCGCATCACGACGGGCGCGCTTAACGCAGTGCTGGCCGAGGCGACAGTGCGCGTGCAGCCGCCGACTGACAAAGGACGCAGGCTCAAAGTGTACTATATGACCCAGGTGGGCACCCAGCCGCCGGCTTTTGTCTGCTTTTGCAATGACGCGCGGCTGTTCCACTTCTCTTACCTGCGGTATCTTGAAAACAAGCTGCGCGAGGTCTTTGGACTGCAGGGAACGCCCATCCGCATGATCGTCCGCCAGCGCGGAGAAAAAGAAAGCTGAGGTGTCGCCGCTGTGCCTGCTCTGGAAACGCTGATAAGTTCCATGCCATTTGGGCTGCGGCTGCTGATTGCCGCTGTGGCTGGGTATCTGCTCGGCTCGCTCAACTGGTCGATCATTTTATCTCATCTGATTTATAAAAGTGACATCCGCCGTTTTGGCAGCGGAAATGCCGGCATGACCAATACTCTGCGCACCTATGGCAAAAGTAAGGCGGCTCTGGTCTTTGTGCTGGATGCGCTCAAGACGGTGGCTGCTGCGCTTCTTGCCGAGTGGCTCATCGGACCGCAGTACGGCGCCATGCTGGGTGGCACGACTGCTCTTTTGGGGCACGTGTACCCTTTGTATTATCATTTCAAGGGCGGCAAGGGTGTAGTATGCGGCATTTCGCTTATTTTCATGATTGACTGGCGCATGGCTGCTGTGGTGGTCGGCGTTTTTGTCGTGGTTATCGCCCTGAAGCGAATCATGTCATTGGCATCGATATGCGGGGCCGTTGCCTTTCCGGTTTCGGCACTGATTTTCTACTTCGGACAGTGGGATGTTTTTGCGTATGCGGCGGTCATGGGCGGATTTGTCATCTGGCTGCACCGTGACAACATTAAGCGGCTGATGGCGGGGACCGAGCTGCCCATCGGCTCTAAAAAGAAGAGCGGAAAGGGGAGCGCGACATGAAGATGTCGGTCTTTGGCTGCGGCGGCTGGGGACTGGCCATTGCCAGCCTTTTGCATCAAAACGGTCACGGCGTCACGCTTTGGACTCCTTTTGACGAAGAGTGTGCGGCATTAAAGCGTGAGCGAGGTAATGCGCAGCTGCTGCCCGGTATCCGGCTGAGCGAGGATATTGCCGTGACGACCGACCGGGGCTCGGCGGCTGACGCCGATATGGCGGTCATTGCCGTACCGTCTTACGCTGTACATGAAACAGCATCAGGCCTGCGCGGACTTTTGCCGGCAGGCCGGCCTGTGGTGCTGCTGTCCAAAGGCTTTGACCGCGAAGGCGGCTACTGCCTGCTTTCAGACACGCTGGAGCGCGCGCTTGGCAGTCAGTCTCCGGTCGTGGCTCTCACTGGACCGTCACATGCTGAAGAGGTTTCACGCGGAGTGCCTACAGCCGTTGTGGCCGCCTCGCGTGACCGCGGAGCGGCAGAGGCGGTGCAGGCGGCTTTTTCAGCGCCGGTTTTTCGCGTTTACACCAGTCCGGACATCATAGGCGCCGAGCTGGGCGGGGCCATGAAAAACGTCATGGCACTGGCAGTCGGTATCAGCGACGGCGCCGGCTTTGGCGACAATACCAAAGCGCTGCTGATGACGCGCGGCATTGCAGAAATGGCTCGCTTCGGCGTGCGCATGGGCGGCAAACCGCAGACTTTTTCGGGGCTTTCCGGTGTTGGCGACCTGATTGTCACCTGTATTTCCGAACATTCCCGCAACCGCCGTGCAGGGCTGCTGATTGGCGCAGGGAAAAAGCCCGATGAGGCTATTCGCGAGGTCGGCGCTGTTGTTGAGGGGTATTATGCAGTGCAGGCTGTGCATGAACTGCAAAAAAGAATCCCTGTCGAACTGCCTATTTCTGAGGCAATGTACCGCCTGCTTTTTGACGGCGATGACATCCAGAGTGTGGTCAACAGCCTGTTTTCGCGCGAGCTGCGCAGCGAGCTTGAACCCGACTGGCACGACCCGTCAGAATGGTGACGGCACCATTGGGCAGTGCATAAGTATATATTAAGACCATAATGCTCATAGATCCTTCGCAAGGGAGAGGTATGTGATGAAAAGCTATCGTGTGGGAATCCTCGGTGCCACAGGTATGGTGGGGCAGCGCTTTGCAATGCTGCTGGCCGGGCATCCCTGGTTTGATGTGACAGTTTTAGGCGCCAGCGCCCGCAGCGCCGGAAAAACGTATGAACAGGCTCTGGGCGGGCGTTGGTGCATGAAAGACCCGATTCCGCAAAAACTGGCCGGCTTGACAGTGCTTGATGCTGAACGCGACGCCGAAAAAATCGCCGGGCTGGTGGACTTTGTCTTTTGTGCGGTTGACATGAAAAAAGAAGAAATCCGTGCACTGGAAGAGCGCTATGCAAAGCTCGAGTGCCCGGTCGTTTCCAACAACTCGGCTCACCGATTCACCCCCGACGTGCCCATGGTGATCCCTGAGGTCAACCCCGGGCACCTCGAAATTATCCCTGCGCAGCGCGTCCGGCTGGGCACCCGCCGCGGTTTTATCGCTGTCAAGTCCAACTGCTCGCTGCAAAGCTATGTGCCCGCTTTGCACCCGCTGCTC
>DVMR01000042.1 GCA_018714845.1 Candidatus Ventrousia excrementavium | reverse complement strand
AGGCTTCTTCTCTGCTTTCTTCTCTTCTCCGGCGTCAGCCGCAGCCTCTTCGGCCGCTTTGGGCGCAACAGCCTTGGCGGCATTTTTGACCAGCTCAAGCGCCTTCTGCGTCAAAAGGTCGGCTTTGAGGTCCTTTTCGGCGATGAGCTCGCGCACGCGCGAAGCCTCCATTTTGTACTGCTCGGCCAGACGGTTGTACTCAGCATCCAGCTCTTCGGCGCTGACCTCAAGGTTTTCCAGCTTGGCGACTGTGTCAAGTGCCAGACGCACCCGCACCTGACGCTCGGCCTGCTCGCGGAACATGCTGCGGAACGCAGACGGCTCCATATTGTTCATCTTCAGATAGGCTTCTAAGCCAATGCCCTGCATCTGCATTCTGTAGCTGAAGTCCTCGACAATGCGGTCGAGCTGGCGCTCGAACATATCCTCGGGAATCTCACCCTCGAGGCCCTCAATGATTTTTGTGAGCAGGCTTTCTTCAAAGGCGGCATCAGCCTGATGCTGCTTGCTCTCTAAGATTTTCGCCTTAATATCAGCTTTTAATTCAGCCAATGTGTCAAACTCGGAAACATCTTTGGCAAACTCATCGTCAAGCTCAGGCTTCTGGCTCTCTTTGACCTCGTGCACCTTGCACTTGAACACCGCAGGCTTGCCCGCGAGCTCTTTGGCGTGGTAATCCTCGGGGAAAGTAACCTCAACGTCGCACTCGTCTCCAGCCTTTTTGCCGACCAGCTGTTCTTCAAATCCGGGAATGAACATGCCCGAGCCGAGCTTCAGGCTGTAATTTTCAGCCTTGCCGCCGTCAAACGCTTTGCCGTCGACATAACCGTCAAAATCAAACTGAATGGTGTCGCCGTTCTGGGCCGGACGGTCAACAGTGACAATGCGGGCATTCCGGTCAGCCAGATGCTCGACTTCGGTATCGACCTCTTCGTCACTGACCGAGACCTCGGCCTTTTCCGCCTCGACACCCTTGTAATCTTTCAGAGTGACCTCGGGGTATACGGCGACCTGCGCCTTAAAGACAAACTCGCCGTCCTGCACATCGAAATCCGAAAAATGCGGATAGCCGACAGGCTCAATCCCGGCCTCGGCCACAGCGGCTTCATACGCGTCGGGATAGCAGGCGTTCATGGCGTCTTCATAAAAAATCTCCGGGCCATACATTTTTTCAATCATTTTGCGAGGGGCTTTGCCTTTGCGGAAGCCGGGGACGTTGATGCGCTTGACGCTTTGATGATACGCCTTGTCGCAGGCCTTGTCAAAAGTCTCCTTGTCCACGGTGACGGACAGCATCACCATGCTCTTTTCCTGTTTTTCCACGCCGGTCAGTTTCACGATTGTGTCCTCCTTGAAGGTTCTATCATTATTTTTGTCATTCCATGATTTTCAGCGGACGAAAGTTGAGTGCATCGGCTGATATCAGCTGATACTGTACTCCCCCGCGCAGGCCGTTAAAGGCTCCGCGGCAGCTCTCTCCGTGCAGATGGCCGTAGTAGCAGCGCGAGACGCCGTACTGCTGCAGCAGGCCGGTGATTTCCGGCACCTCATTGCCCGCAAACACGGGCGGATAATGCAGAAAACAAAAAATTTCGCAGTCAGGCTGCTCACGTCGGGCGGCGGACAGTGATGCTTCCAGCCGAATCACCTCGCGCCGGAAGACCTTGTCGTCACCCGCAGACGGGTCGCCGGGATCATAAAACCATCCGCGTGTCCCGCACAAAGCAGTTCCCTTATAAAAAATACAATTATTGTGCAAAAAAAGCAAGCTGTTTATTGCATTTTCTTGAAAAAATTTCTTCATTTTCGAGACTGTTTCCCACCAGTAATCGTGATTGCCCTTTAAAAGAACCTTCTGTCCGGGGAACCGGTCAAGAAACTGAAAATCAGGTAGCGCCTGCGGCAGGGTCATCCCCCACGAGATGTCACCGGCAACGACCAAAAGGTCATCTTCACGCAAAAGCTCTGCAAAGGACTGCGCCAGCTTGGCCTGATAATCGCGCCAGACGCCGCCGAATATATCCATGGGCTTTTCAACGCCGCCCGACAGATGCGGGTCACCGATGGTATACAGTGCCATTTCTCACCTCATGTAAAGGCATCCCTGATATGACGGATTGTCCGGTCTTTGGTGTAGACCTCGACAACATCAAAACGCGCCGGGCTTTCACCCTTTTCGGCCAGCCACTGCTGTGCAGCCGCACGAAGCCGTTCCTGCTTGGCCGGTGTGACAGCTTCGGCTGCCTCGGCAAAGGACGCGTCTTTGCGAGTTTTGACCTCCACGAACACAGTGGTGTCCCCGTCCTGTACAATAAGATCAATTTCTCCAAAGCGCGTGCGATAGTTCATGGCCAGCAGACGGCAACCCATTTTCTGCAGTGCCCGCGCCGCCGTCTGCTCGCCCAGCCGGCCCAATTCCTGCGCTTTCACACGCCGTCACCACCCAGCAGCTTTTTGAGAAAGCTCTTTCGGTGCACCGGACTGGGCCCCCACTGTAAAACCGCCTCGCGATGGACTTTTGTGGGATACCCCTTGTGCACATCAAAGCCGTACTGCGGGTACTGCTGCGCCAGCTCACACATCAACCGGTCCCGCGATACTTTGGCGAGAATAGACGCTGCTGCGATGCTGGCGCTTTTACCGTCTCCGCCGACGATGCAGCGTGTCTCAAGCCCCAGTCCCGGATCACGATTGCCATCAACCAAAATAAAATCCGGTGTCATGTTCATCTGCTTTACAGCGCGCTGCATTGCAAGAAAAGTCGCATTCAGAATGTTGATATCGTCAATTTCTTCCGGGCTGGCCCAGCCGATTCCCCAAGCAAGACTGCGCTGGCAAATAACTTCAAACAATGCCTCACGTTTTTTTGCAGACAGTTTTTTGGAATCATTTACGCCATCGATGATGTCGTCCGGGTTTAAGATAACAGCTGCGGCCGTGACCGGCCCGGCCAGCGGTCCCCGGCCTGCTTCATCGACTCCGCAAACAAGACGCTTGCCTTCGGCCCAGAGGGCCTGTTCAAACTGAAGCATGATTCTGCACCGGCGGCAGCTCGAGCGTGATGCGTCCCAGCTTACCGCTGCGGAACTCATCGAGCAGGACGCGCGCCATGCGCTCGGTATCGACTTCGCCGCCGCTGACGACAAAGCCGCGCCTGCGTCCCAGCGCACATAATCCTTCATAGGGCTCGCTGGTGTCTGGCGTAACGCCGTAGCGTTTTTCCAGAGCGCCTGGAGCTGCCTGCTCCAGCAAAACCAGCAAACGGCACGCAAGATCCTCAAGATCCAGAATTTCGTCGCGAATGGTGCCGGTAAAAGCCAGACGATAGCCGGTTTCATCGTCGTCTATCTTGGGCCACAGCATACCGGGCGTGTCCATGAAATCAAAGCCGCTGGGCAGCGTGTACCACTGCTTTTTCCGCGTCACGCCCGGCCGATCCTCAGCAACAGCTGATTTGCGGCCAAGCAGACGATTGATAAAGGACGATTTGCCAACATTGGGAATGCCGACAATCATCAGCCGGATGGTCTTTCCCGCCTGCCCTTTTTCCTCGTTGCGGCGAATCAAATCTGCACAGACGGTCCGCACCGCGCCGGTAAATGCAGGCAAAAAGCCGCCCTTTTGGCTGTCTGTCGCCAAAACAGTCAAGCCCTGGGTTCGATAAAACTCCATCCACTGTGCAGTCTTTTCAGGGTCCGCCTGGTCGGCGCGGTTGAGCACGAGCAGACGCCGTCTGCCCTGCGCCAGCCTGTCCAGGTCGGGATTGCGGCTGCTGCGCGGAATACGGGCATCAACAATCTCGCAGACAACATCGACATTTTTCAAGTCCTCAAGCATGAGCCGGCGCGTTCGCGCCATATGGCCGGGATACCAGTTAATGCTCATTGCACGGTCCCCAGTCTGGTAAACGGGAAGATGCGGAAAAAGACTTTGCCGATGATATTCTCATAAGGCAGTGCGCCTATCTCGGCAAGACGGCTGTCCGAGCTGTGATTTCGGTTATCGCCCATGACAAAAACGCGTCCCTCGGGCACCTCATACGGATAAGATACCGTGCCGATGTTGAGAATCGTTTCATTGATATATGGCTCGACCAGCTGTTCACCATTGACGCTGACCATGCCGGAATCAGGATCTATGTCGACAATGTCACCGCCCTTGGCAATCACGCGCTTGACCAGCGGCTCATTTTCAAAGTAGGGGGCATAAACGACAACAATGTCGCCACGTTCTGGCTCGTCATACCCGACGATCTGCACCAGCACCTGATCATTATCAACCAGTGTCGGCAGCATCGAACTGCCGTCTACGCCGGAAAACCGGACAAAAAACACCGATAACAGAACCAGGAATGTCAGCGCAAATACCAGCGCTTCGGCCCAGTAAAACAGATCAGTGACTGGCGAGGTCTTTTTCACGGCCTTGCCGTCATCCGCCAGGCGCTTTCCTGTGCTTTTGTTCTCTGCCAATGCAATCACGGCCTTTTTTAAAAATAAAAGGGACGGCTGACCGTCCCTCTTGCGCGCTTCAGATATCCTGTTTGACTTTGGCGGCCTTACCGACTCTGCCACGCAGGTAATAAAGCTTGGCGCGTCTGACTTTGCCCCGGCGCACAACTTCGATTTTTTCGATGTTGGGGGAATGTACGGGGAAGGTCTTTTCAACGCCAACACCGTAAGACATGCGGCGGACGGTGACAGTCTCCTGAATGCCGCCGTGCTTGAGGGCGATGACCGTGCCCTCGAAAACCTGGATTCTTTCACGGTTGCCTTCTTTGATCTTTGCGTGAACGCGGACAGTGTCGCCGACATTAAAATTCACGGCGTTTTCTTTGAGCTGAGGCTCTGTCAGTCTTTTGATGAGATCCATAACTAGATTTCCTTTCCTCTCAGGCGTTCGTGCCCTGACAACGGCAGAGGACCACCCGTAATACATACCTTGATATATTACCACAAACGCCGCGGGATTGCAACAGTTTTAGAAAAATTCTTTTCCGTTTTCGTCCAAAATCGCACATCGGGTATAGGTAACCGGAGTATCTTCGGCCAAAATTCCCTTTTCAATCAGCGCCTGTGTCAGGTATGCAGGGTTGAGCGGGTCGTCGCCAGCCTTCAGAACGCACCGGCAGACAGTACCGTCATCGCCGTCACTGACAACAGCCGAACGGACATAGTCGCGAATATCCACCTGCTTACTCCCCCGCTTGGAACGCTTTTCAACTGTCAGCGCTCCACCCAGTGCATCCCGCACCGCATCAGCACACCGGACGCCGTGCCAGACAATCTCAAAATCTGACAGCACAGCCTGTGCCACTGGACGAACAGCCTGTCCTATGCGCAGCACCCGCAGACCAGACGGCAGCGCGGCATTGAGCCGGTCCTGGATGTTGGATGGCAGCTCGTCGCATGTCAGATCAAAGTCGCACAGTTCATATCTGCTGCGATACCCGGTCGAAAGCGGCACGAGGATCGACAAAACAATGTGCGGGTTAAAGCCCTCGGAATACCGCACCGGCAAAGCGGCACGCCGCAGAGAGCGCTGCAGCGCCTTCATCAGATCAAGATGCGAAATATAGCAGGCCGGTTCATCCTTTTGAAACAGTACGCGCACCTTATACATCGCACTTCACCCCCGTCAGCGACAGAGCACCGCAGTTGCGGCAGCCCGCCTTGCAGTCGGGCGTCGGCTCGCCCCTGAGTGAGCGTTCATATTCACTGCGCAGATACTGCTTGGTAACGCCGGAAAAAATATGGTCCCAGGGCGTAATCTCGTTTTCACCCAGCTCGCGGTTCGCGTAAAAAGCGGGGTCTACGCCGCATTCTTCAAAGGCATCCAGCCACCGGTTTAAGTCAAAGCACTCATCCCAGCCGTCCAGCCGGCTGCCGCGGCGCCACGCTCCCTCGATGACCGGCGCCAGACGGCGTCCGCCGCGGGCCAGCACAGCCTCTAAAAAACTGGCCTGCCAGCCGTGCAAACTGTAGGTGACATTTTTGATTTTAAGAGAGTCCATCAGCACCTGCTGCCTGCGGACGATTTCCTGCCGGTCAATTTGCCCGCACCACTGAAACGGCGTCTGTGCTTTGGGGACAAAGGTGGACACCCCCACAGAAATTCGCACGCCGCGGGCACGATTGCTGGCATTTTCACGGAAGTTGTGCAGCACATTGCGCGCAATGGACGAAATGCCGAGCAGGTCCTCATCGGTTTCAGCGGGCAGGCCCATCATGAAGTACAGCTTGACGCCGTTATATCCGGCGCTGAAGGCGACACGACAGGCGTTTTGCAAATCTTCTTCGCGCAGATTTTTGTTGATGACGTCGCGCAGACGCTGCGTTCCTGCCTCAGGTGCAAAAGTCAGGCCGCTTTTGCGGACCTTCTGAATGTTTTCCATGAGGTCAAGATTAAAATTGTCAGCGCGCAGCGACGGGAGCGCCAGATTGATGTGGCGCGGCTCAAAGTCGGCCACCAGGCTCTCGCACAATGTTTCCAGGTGCGGATAGTCGCTCGAGCTGAGCGACGTCAGCGAGACCTCATCGTACCCGGTCGTCTCCACCAGCCTGCGGGCCTGTTTTTCCAGCGTCTCCGGCGATTTTGCGCGGATGGGCCGATAGGTATACCCGGCCTGACAAAACCGGCACCCGCGCCGGCAGCCGCGGAACAGCTCGATCATGGCACGGTCAAAGACGATGTCGGTTGACGGCACAATGAAGCTGTCCGGAAAGTACGCCTTGTCGAAATCCTTGACCACACGCTTTCTGACCACAGCCGGGGCGCCGTTTTTCGGCGTAATCGCTGCAATGGTGCCATCGGCGTTATAGGCAATGTCGTACAGAGACGGCACATAAAAGCCCTGAATCTGCGCCGCCTTTTGTAAAAACTCCTGTTTGGATGCGCCCGACGCTCGTGCTTCACGATACAGCTGTACCAACTCGGGAAGCGTTTCCTCTCCTTCACCAATCAGGATGATATCAAAAAAGTCAGCGACCGGCTCACAGTTGTAAACGCAGGGGCCGCCGGCCACAACGAGAGGGGTCAACTCGGTGCGCTGGCTGGCATAGAACGGAATCCCTGCCATATCCAGCGTGTTGAGTACTGCCGTGTAGTTGAGTTCGTATTGCAGGGTAAAGCCCAAAATATCAAAGTCAGACAGCGGGTCACCGCTTTCAAGCGCATACGCCGGGACGCCGCGCGCGCGCATTTCGCGCTCCATATCCGTGTACGGTGCGTAAACACGCTCACACCACACCCCGTCCATAGCGTTGAGCAGCCCGTACAGGATTTTTGAGCCCAAATGCGACATGCCGATTTCATAAAGCTCAGGAAAACAGAGGGCAAAGCGAACGTCAACCCCCTGCTTGTCCTTGATGACAGTGCCATATTCGCCGCCGGCGTAACGCGACGGCTTTTTAACGTGTTCCAGACACGCTGCAAGCTGATGGTTCATGGTTCCTCCCGTGTGATTAAACATTATCCTTATGATATATCACCGGAAGGACAAAGTAAAGAAAAATCTTATGCTGTCCGCCTGTCAGGGCGCTTGTGACCGGCAGACGGACAGTGCAGGCTTTGCAGGACGACCAGGGCTGCAAACAGCAGCGCCCCATTGCGGCGCGTAAAGTACAGCAGAGCGATTCCCGCCGCCATCAGCCCCCAGCCGGACAAAAGCGAAATAAAATGAGCCAGCCTTTCTCCCCTTTCCGGTCCCATCAGCGCCAGCAAAAGCGCGCGCACGGCCTGCCCGCCGTCGAGCGGGGCCGCCGGAACGAGGTTGAAAAAAGCCAGAAGCAGATTGACACCGCAGAAATAATACAGGTCTTCCCCCGGCCAGTACTGCGCGGCAACCGTGCACAGCGCCACCAACAGCAAATTGACAAGCGGTCCGGCCAGCGCCATCAGAATATCCGATGCATATGAGCTCTGACGGCGCGTGGTGTAATCGATTTTCATGCCGCCCAGTCCGGCTGTAATATGCTGCACCCTGCCGCCATACAGCAAAATGGCGGCAAGGTGCCCAAGCTCGTGCAGGGCTGCGGCGGCCAGATACAAAATCAGCCAGCCGTTTTTGTCAAAGGCCAGGGCCAGTGCCGAAACAATGAGCAGCGGATAAGTGACAGTGATTTTTTTCATTTTTCCCTCTATTCAAAACTGAGATAATCAAATGGGTCAAGCACCAGGTCGTTGCGCCGCATTTCAAAGTGAAGATGCGGCCCGGTCGACATGCCGGTATTTCCGACTGCTGCAATTTTTTGTCCTATTGAAACGCGCTCGCCTTCACTGACGTAAATTTTATGGAGATGCCCGTAAAAAGTGGCGAATCCGTCAGGATGCGATACAAGCACATAGTTTCCGTAAACAGAGTTATAGCCGGTCTCGGACACTGTGCCGGCGGCAAAGCTGTTGATGCGTGTTCCCGTTGCAGCGCCAAGATCGACGCCGTAATGAAAAGTGGTGTTGCCGTGAATGGGATGGATGCGGTAGCCAAAGCCCGATGTCACCCGAATGCTGTCAAGCGGGTACTGGTAGTCAAAAGCAAGCGTGTATTTTTCATCATCAACCTTATCGGGACTGGGGATTTCAAAGGCGACATTGGGCGTATTGTCATCCAGTTCTTCGGCCGGAAGATCCAGCCGCAGATTTTGCGCTGTAATGACTTCCGGCCTGGGGCTTTCCATAATGGTCGGCAGAACAAGGCGGTCAGCAGGAAGGCCGGAGATGACTCCGGCCGCTGTGGGCTGTCCCTGGTCTTCAGGTGCGGTTTCGTTAAAGACGTTGTCCACCGGCTCCTGCAGGTCCTGCGGGTTTACGGCTGGCTGGTGCTGCTGTCCGCCGCCCTTTTGACTGTTATCATCGTCAAGTCCCAGCAGCTGACGCCCAAAGGTGAGAATCGCACTTTCTTCCTGGCCTTCGCCCGGACTGACCAGCGCACGCCCCAGCACTGCTACAGCGTCCTTGACGCTGCCGCCGTCGCTCATGACCTCGTTGATGCCATCTTTGACAATTTCCAGCCGCCCGCCGCTCGTCAGCCGCAGCCCTGCCGCAAGCAGTAAAACGGCGCAAACCAGAAACAAGCGTGAGATTCCCGGCGTCTCGTCTCCGCGGCGCGATGCGGCATAACGCCCCCGGCCGCGCGCGCGGTGATAGGCAGATGCCCGGCTGCGGCTTCTTTTTCTGTTGTCCATGCTATCCCTCGCTTTGTCCGTTTTTCTGTTGGTTATATCTATGAGCAGACCGTCTTATTTATGTGTAAAAGGCATTTCCCCGGCGGGAAATGCCTTTCGCTGTTCACAGTATAATGCAAATCAGTCCGCCGCTGCCTTCGTTGATAATGCGCTCCAGCGTCTCCTGCAGCTTGGCACGCGCCTCATCCGGCATTTTGTGCAGCTTGCTGTTCAGTCCTTCGTTGACCAGCTCACTCAATGACTTGCCAAAAATGTTGCTCTCCCAGATTTTTTCCGGAGAATCCTCAAACCCGGACAAAAGATATTTGACCAGCTCTTCAGACTGCTGTTCACTGCCGACCATGGGCGACAAACAGGTCTCAATCTCAGCGCGAATCATATGGATAGACGGCGCACTGGCCCGCAGCTTGACGCCATATTTTCCGCCCTGCTTGACAATCTCAGGCTCAGCCAGACGCATTTCTGAGATAGACGGCATGACAATGCCGTATCCTGTCTGCCGCACCTGTGCCAGCGCCCCTTCAAGCCGCTGGTATTCACGCTTGATCTGCGCCATTTCACACAGCATGCTCATCAGCTCGCCTTCACCTGAAATGGTGACGCCCGCCTGCTGCGACAAAATTTCGTAAAACAGCGCAGACGGCACGTCGACCCGAACCGACACCACGCCATCCCCCAGGCTGATACCTGTGATTGCGGCGTTTTCGATTTTATCGCACTGCCCCAGCGCGGCAATGGCAGCGCGCGCGTCGCGCATTTTGGCAATCTGACTGCTTTTGTCCAGAATCTCGCTGTAAAGCTCATCGCGCAGTGGGTTGTCATCCGGCAGAGCGCTGACCCATTCAGGTAGTGTAAAGTCAAACTCCTTTGCAGGAAATTCATAGAGCACAGCGGTGAGTATTTCTTCAATATCGTTTTGCGTCAGCTGCAGACAGTTGACCGCCATACAGGGAACGCCATATTTTTCGGCCAGCTGGTCGCGAAGCTGACGGGCCTCTGGTCCGCCGGGCGCCGCACAGTTGAGCAGCATACAAAACGGCTTGTTGATTTCCTGTAGCTCTTTGACAATGCGCTCCTCAGCCTCGACATAGCCGTCGCGCGGGATTTCGCCGATGCTGCCGTCTGTCGTCACGACCAGACCAATGGTCGAGTGCTCTGTGATGACCTTGCGCGTACCGATTTCTGCTGCGCGCGCAAGCGGCATTTCATTGTCAGACCACGGCGTCATGACCATGCGCGGAACATCGCCCTCAAACTGTCCGACAGCGCCGTTGACCATGTACCCCACGCAATCGATCATGCGCACATGAAAGCTGGCCTGACCATCAATCGTGATTTCAACGGCTTCCTCCGGGACAAACTTGGGCTCGGCCGTCATAATGGTCTTGCCCGAGCCGCTTTGCGGCAGCTCGTCGCGCGCGCGTTCTTTTTGATACATGTCGCCAATATTGGGCAGCACCATGGTCTCCATAAAGCTTTTGATAAAGGTCGACTTTCCTGTTCTGACCGGCCCGACCACACCGATATAAATATCGCCGCCCGTCCGTGTGGCAATGGATTCGTAAATGCTTTGGCTTTCCATAAACATTCCTCCCTGCGGAATACTTTTTATTAAATTATATGGCCAGGCTCCGGCCTTAGAACCGTTATCTGCTGAATGGAATGATAATCAGGCGGCCTGCATCCAGCTCGCTCTCGCCCGTAATCTTGTTGGCCGCCAGAATGTCTGCTGAAGTGGTATTGTATTTTTTTGCAATTTGCCAAATGGTATCGTGCCCGTCATAAGAGCGCAGAATCAGTGTGCCGCGCCGCGGACGCGTCTTGCAGCTTTGCTTGTTGATGCGGCATCCCTTGACCTGCCGGCAGTTCTGCTCGACCGGACTGACGCAGGTAAACACGGCTTTGCCAGTCAGGCAAAGGCTGCCTTCATCCACTACAGTGGCCTGCGGGTCATTGCATTCCATGTGAAGCCGCGTCCCTTTTGCAAAAGCTTTGTCAAGCTGCACCTCAACTTCGATTTTGCGATTCAAGCAGCAAAGCCCGCCGGTCGTGGTCTCATACATGACCTGAAAACACACCCAGCCAACCGCCGATGTGTCTCCCGGCGTCGGCCTGCGGTATTCACAAGCCGCTGCGACATCAACCACGCGCACAGCTGGATAGTCAGCCTGCACGGTTTCAGAAATCAGCGCAGTCATATTCTGGCGTTCATCGCCAGTGCGGGCAACGACCTCAGCAGTCTCCAGCTCGCAGTTATGAGCTGTGCTGTACAGATCCGTCAGCACATTGACCGAGACCCTGCGGCTGACAAAAGTCTGCGCCGACGCGGCCAGGCTGCACTGCAAGACTGCCGCTCCATCGGCCCCGGCCGTCAAACGAATCTCCTTCTGTATCAAAAGATAGGACACGGTCACTTCGTCGCCGGCATCGGTGTTGTCGGACTCGATAATCTGGGCAAAGGGAAGGTTGTATACATGCTGCGACAGGCTGCCATCTTTTTCCGACAGTATGACTGCCCTGACACAGGCGCTGCCGCGCAGCATAATCTTGTTGGTCAGCACTTTCTGGTCTTCAGTGACCCAGGTGACCCCGCTGCGGTACAGCCTGTCTGTCGGCAGCACATTACCGCCTGTGATACGAATTTCTTCATTGATGGCAAGCCGGCGCTCATGCAGTCCCACCAGCGTCAGCGGCTGAACGGTTTGCACCAGTGTATTGACCCCATCTTCCGCTGCACATTCAACGCCCTCGACAAATTCCACTGTATCCTGTCTGTAGACCTGTGCATGCAGGCAGTAGCGCGTTCTGACCGAAAGCTTGCGCGGATTGACCAGAGATGCCTGTGCATTGACGACCTCACAGAATGCGATGAGCGTATCATCGGGCCCGGCTTCCGGAACATCTGCAGTACAGGAAAAAGGCGTAACGCCTTCGACCTGCCAGATGGTTGAGTCGCCTTCAGCCGTGTAAAAAATACGGGACCGTACTTCGCCGGTGGCGCGCACCTTGCCTGTCTGGAGAGACTTTTCCTTGACGCAGATGTCCGAGCTGGCGCAGATGATGCGCAGCACATCGGGATTGACGTCAGGTACAATGGTTTCCAGCGTCTCTTCCTGACCATAAACACCGTCAGACACAAGGGTATATTGGTTAACTTTATTTTTGAGCAGCTCCATAAAACGACCCTTCCTTCATTGGTATGGTTTCCTGCTCTCATGTGTATGGCCGACGGCATAAAAAAAGAACGGCGATCCGCATGATCGCCGTTCTTTCTTTCAATTTAACGGATAAAACAGGATTTTTTACTGTTGTGCAACGCGCAGGCGGACCTGCGCCCGCTTAATCGCCGCGCTGGCAAAGCCTTTCTCGTCTTTAGACTCCGCGGCTGCCAGCGCCGTTTGCGCGCGTTCAAGGGCGTTCTGTGCACGGGTGACATCGATATCTTCACGCCATTCAAATGCCGACGCCACAACGCGGACCCTGCCGCCTGTTACGGCCAGCATTCCGCCCATACAGGCCGCACGGCGTGTCTTGCCGTCGACCGTCACACGGGCCTCGCCATATCCCAGCGCTGTCACATAGTCAATGTGCCGCGCCAGAATACAAACGTCACCGTCTATGGTACGGACCAGAATGCTTTCGGCCTCGCCGTCAAAGCACAGTCCGTCTGCTGTTACAATTTGCAGATGAAACACAGCCAAGCTCTTTCACATCCTCTCTGTGTGTTCAGCCGCAGCTGCCTTTCACTGCTGCTTGGCCTTTTCCACGACGTCGTCAATGGTGCCTGCAAACAGGAAAGCCGACTCGGGCAGGTCGTCGTGTTTGCCTTCGATGATTTCTTTAAAGCCGCGGATGGTCTCCTGCACAGGCACATAACGTCCCTGCATGCCGGTGAACTGCTCAGCCACTGTAAACGGCTGGCTCAGGAATCGCTGAATTCTGCGCGCACGCGCCACGGTCAGCTTATCCTCATCGCTCAGCTCGTCCATTCCCATGATGGCAATAATGTCCTGCAGTTCTTTATACCGCTGCAAAATTCTCTGCACATCCCGGGCGACCTGATAATGCTCTTTACCGACAATGTCCGGCGACAAAATGCGGCTTGTCGAGCCCAGCGGGTCGACAGCCGGGAAAATACCCAGCGATGAGATTGCACGGTCGAGGACCGTCGTGGCATCCAAATGCGCGAAGGTCGTGGCCGGCGCCGGGTCTGTCAGGTCGTCAGCCGGCACATAAACTGCCTGGACCGACGTGATTGAACCTTTTTTCGTCGAGGTGATGCGCTCCTGCAGAGCGCCCATTTCCGTTGCCAGTGTTGGCTGATAGCCGACGGCCGACGGCATACGGCCCAAAAGCGCCGAAACCTCGGAGCCCGCCTGTGTAAAGCGAAAGATGTTGTCAATGAAAAGCAGCACATCCTGCCCTTCCCGGTCCCGGAAATATTCAGCCATGGTCAGGCCGGAAAGTCCAACGCGCATACGCGCTCCGGGCGGCTCGTTCATCTGGCCGTAAACCAGCGCTGTTTTGGCCAGAACGCCGCTTTTCTTCATGTCGTAATACAGATCGTTGCCCTCACGCGTCCGCTCACCGACGCCGGTGAACACCGAAAGTCCACCGTGCTGCGTGGCCACGTTGTTGATTAACTCCATAATCAAAACGGTCTTGCCGACGCCGGCACCACCGAACAGACCAATCTTGCCGCCTCTGGCGTAGGGGCAGATCAGGTCAACGACTTTGATCCCTGTTTCCAGTACTTCCGTTGTACTCGCAAGTTCCTCATAGGACGGCGGCTGACGGTGAATGGGCCAGCGTTCTTCCGTCTTGGGGGCCGGCATATTGTCAATGGGTTCACCGAGCAGATTGAACATGCGTCCCAACGTCCCGTCGCCGACCGGCACGGTAATGGGGCCGCCGGTGTCGGCTGCCTCGATGCCGCGGACAAGGCCGTCTGTCGAACTCATGGCCACGCATCGGACCATATCGTCGCCAATATGCTGCGCCACTTCCAATGTCAGTGTGCGGCCGCCGTGCTCAATGGTGATGGCATTGAGCAGCGCAGGCAGATGGCCGCTTTCAAATCTGATATCCAGTACAGGACCGATCACCTGCACAACTGTGCCGGTATTCTGCGGTTTCATGCAAATGCCTCCTTTAAAATTGCTGCCACATCGAGCACCTTACTGCTCAGCACCGGCGACAATTTCGGTAATTTCCTGGGTAATAGCGCCCTGACGCGCACGATTGTAGCGCAGATTGAGCTCGTCTATCATTTCACCAGCGTTTTTGCTGGCTGCATCCATCGCCGTGCGGCGCGCCCCCAGCTCAGACGCCAGCGACTCAGATGCCGCGCAGAACAGAATACCGGTCACATACTGTGGCACGATGGCGTTATAAACGGCAGCGCATGACGGTTCGTACAGAATCAGGGGCGCTTTTCTTCCACTGTCATTTTCACTTCGCACATCGTGAATGGGCAAAATCTTCATCACCGCAGGATCTTGTGTCAGCATGGACACAAAATTGGTATATACTACGAACAATTCGTCAAATTCGCCGTTCCGATATGCTTCGGTCAGCACAGATGCAATATCCTCACATTCGTTGTGCCCCAGACTTTCAACCGAGGCATACTGCTGGCTGACAAGCTCATACCCATGCCGTGAAAAATACTCAACTGATTTTTTTCCAATGGGCAACACCGCACATTCCTTGCCTGCCATATGGGCCGCCGCCAGCTTGAACACATTGGTATTGTAGCCGCCGGCCAATCCTCTGTCGCCAGCTATAACGACATAACACGACTTTTTGACCGGCCTCTGCACAAGATAAGGTGAGCTGAAATCGCGGTTGCTGACCGCAATATCAGTCAGTGTCTCGTGCAGAATATCAAAAAAGGGGCGGCGCCGCTCGGCATTTTCTTTGGCGCGGCGCAGCTTCGAGGACGCGACAAGCTCCATGGCCTTGGTAATCTGCATGGTGCTTTGCACGCTCTTGACTCGAAGCTTGATGTCTTTCATTGAGGCTCCTGCCATGCAAACGCCCTCCTCCCGTTAAGCCTGCTGCAAAAACCGGGCCTTAAAGTCGACGATGGCTTTTTTCAGAGCTTCCTCGCTTTCAGCGCTCAAAACCCCGCTCGTGCGAATCTCGGTTAAAAGCGGCTCATGCATGTCGCGCAGGTCGGCAAAAAGCTCGCTTTCAAAAGCACCGATGCGCTCGACCGGAATATCCTCAAGGTAATTATTTGTAACAGCGTACAAAATGGCCACCTGCAGCTCGACGTCAACCGGCGAGTTGCGGTCCTGCTTGAGCACTTCAACAATGCGCTCACCCTGCGCCAGGCGGCGCTTGGTGTCAGCGTCCAGGTCCGAACCAAACTGTGCAAATCCCTGCAGCTCGCGATACTGCGAGTACAGCAGTTTAAGCGAACCCGCAACCTTTTTCATCGCTTTGATCTGTGCATCGCCGCCGACACGGCTGACCGAGATGCCGGGATTGACCGCCGGCCGCACACCCGAATGGAACAGTTCACTTTCAAGGTAGATCTGCCCATCCGTAATTGAAATGACATTGGTCGGGATATAGGCCGAAACATCACCTTCCTGCGTTTCGATGATGGGCAGCGCTGTCAGCGAACCGCCGCCATATTCAGGCGCCATACGAGCCGCTCTTTCGAGCAGACGGCTGTGCAGGTAAAAAACGTCGCCGGGATAGGCTTCGCGTCCCGGCGGACGGCGAATGAGCAGGGACAGGGCACGGTAAGCGACAGCGTGCTTGGATAAATCATCATAAACCACCAGTACATCCCTGCCCTGGGCCATAAAATACTCACCCATGGTGCAGCCGGTATAGGGCGCAATGTACTGCATCGGCGACAGTTCGCTCGCTGTGGCCGAAACGACAATCGTGTAATCCATAGCACCGGCCGCAGTCAGGTTTTCAACCAACTGCGAGACCGTCGAGCTCTTCTGCCCAATGGCCACATAAATACAGATGACGTCTTTTCCACGCTGGTTGATGATGGTGTCAATGGCGATGACTGTTTTGCCGGTCTGACGGTCTCCGATGATGAGCTCACGCTGACCGCGTCCAATAGGAATCATGCTGTCGATTGCTTTGATACCGGTCTGCAACGGCACCGAAACGCTCTGCCGTTCAATGATACCGGGAGCCGGGCTTTCGATGGGCCGCATCTCCTGTGTGTCAATGACGCCGCGGCCGTCGATCGGCTGCCCCAGTGCATTGACAACGCGGCCAATCATACTTTCTCCGACCGGCACGCTGACAACGCGGCCCGTACGGCGGACAGTGTCGCCCTCTTTAATGCCCTGGTCCGAGCCTAAAATAACAATGGCAACGCTATCTTCCTCCAGGTTGAGCGCCATACCGTATTCGCCGTTTGCAAACTCAATCAGCTCGTTGGCCATGCACTTTTCCAGTCCATAAGCGCGGGCAATGCCGTCGCCAACCATGATAACAGTACCGGTCTCCGCGCATTCGATGCGGTTTTCGTAGTTTTTGATCTGGCTTTTTATGATTTTACTGATATCTTCGGGTTTTAACTGCAACTAAACCACCAACTTTCCCTAGGTAAAGCGTCAGGCCATCAACGCCTGCCGGAGTGCCGCCAGGCGCCCCGCGACGCTGCCGTCCATCTCTTTGCCGGCGTACGACACTCTGACGCCACCGATGATCGATGGATCAACGCGGCAGTCGAGCAGCACGGTTTTTCCCGTCGTACTCTCAAGCCGGCTTCTCAGCGCATCCTTTTGTGTACCGTCCATTTCAACAGCGCTGACAACGGTGACCGGCAAAATACCCCGTTGTTCATACAAAAGCGCCGTGTATTCCCTGATACACTGCGGCAGTGCAGCGAGAGCAGACTTTTCACACAGCAGCTTGGCTGTATTGAGTACATACGGATGAACATGGCCGCGAAAAGCGCTGTCAAGCAGCGCCAGCCGCTCGTCTGCAGCGACCGCCGGATTGCTCAGCAGACGGACATAATCGGGATTCTGGTCAAACAGCTCCTGTATCAGTCTCAGTCCATCCAGCACCGCATCCTCACAGCGCTCTTCAGCTGCCAGACTGAACAGTGCATTGCCATACTCTTTTCCAACTGTTTTCATGATACATCACCGACACGGTCGATAAAGTCACGGATCAGCTCGCCATGCGTTTTGGCGTCGATTTCTTTTTCCACGACCTTGCCCGCAAGGTCAAGCGCAAGGGCTGAAATGTCGTTTTTCAGCTCACCAGCCGCCTTCTTACGGTCGTTCTCGATCTCACGCTCAGCCTTGGCTTTCATCGCCGAGACCTCGGCACGCGCCTCGCTGAGCATTTCTTCCGTGTGAACGGCCGCGCGCTCATTTGCCGTGCGGACAATATTGCCGGCCTCTTCATAGGCGCCCCTCAGACGCTCTTCATACTCAGACTGCATGGTCTGCGCGCTCTGGCGTGCTTCCTCAGCCTGCTGATAGGTTGACTCAACTTCAGCAGCGCGCTGATCCAATATCTTCTGTACCGGCTTGAACAAAAAATGTTTGAGCGCAGCTGCCAGAATGAACAGATTGCAGATGGTGAAGATAAAGGTCCACGGCATCACTGTAACCAGCGACTGAAATTTTTCCATGGAATCTCCCCCCTTTGTGTCAGATGCTTGCCGTCTTGCGGCTTAGAGCATATTGGTGAAAATGCCGGGCGCAACAAAGATGAGCAGCAGGCCGGTGACAAAGCCGTAAATACCGGTTGTCTCGGCGATGGCACAGCCCAGCAGCATGGTCGAGGTGACGTCGCCCTTGCACTCGGGCTGACGGCCAATGGCCTCGCACGCTTTGCCGACGGCATAACCCTCACCAATACCCGGGCCAATACCGGCAATCAGGGCCAGGCCTGCACCGATGGCGCAGCCGGCAAGAACAATCGCTCTTTCCAACATACGTGTTTCCTCCTAAAATTCCTTGGTTTTCGCAGTTTATTCAAGCGGTAAAAGAGTCATTTGCCTTTTACTCTTCAGCCGCATTGGCGATATACAGCATGGTCAGCATACAGAAAATAAACGCCTGCATGAAGCTCGAAAACAGGTCAAAGTAAACCGAAAGCACTGCCGGAATGCCGACCTGCAAAATGGGAATGGCGCCGAGAATTTCACCCAGCGCTCCCGGCAGCCAGCCAAACAGCGCATGGGATGCGACTGCCAGAGCGGCATATACCAGCGCGGTGATGACACTGCCTGAAACCACATTGCCAAAATGACGGAACGCCATCGAAATCGGGGTCGCCAGCTCGCTCAAAATATTAAACGGAGTCAGCACAACGACCGGCTGCGTATAGCCCTTTAAATACCCGCCCAAGCCGTTGGTCTTGATTTTGGTTGCTGTAATCATAATAAAGACGACCACAGCCCACGCCAGCTCAGTCGACAGGTCGGCCGTCGCCGGCTGAGCGCCAATCAGGCTGGACAGGCTGCAAAGCACCGATGTCGCGAAAATCGCTGAAACAAACGGGACCATGTAGCTGAACTTTTCACCCATATTCCCGATGACGAATTTTTTCGCCGTCTGTACCAGAAATTCTGCCACAATCTGCTTTTTGCTTGTCGGACGAACTTTGAGACCACGGGTCAGCCAGATGCACAGGCCAATAATCAGGGCCATGACACACCAGGC
Source organism: Candidatus Ventrousia excrementavium (assembly GCA_018714845.1). Taxonomy (GTDB): domain Bacteria; phylum Bacillota; class Clostridia; order Oscillospirales; family Butyricicoccaceae; genus Ventrousia; species Ventrousia excrementavium. Next base: position 26,407 of record DVMR01000042.1, on the reverse strand, counting down.
GTTCACCATGGTCTCAGTGATGGGGATACCCCCTAATATGGGAATCTCAAAGAATATGCGCGCGCCGTTGATTTCTACATTCATTGTTTCGTATTTTCCCCCCCATCCTGCTCAACCGGGGAGCCCTGATTTTTAGGAATGGGGTCCGCGATTTTTAATATGTGCATGATATAAATAGTGATGCTTGGAAAAATAAAAGGCAAAAGCACAGAAATCCAGTTAAAGCATGGCAGCACCATGCCCATGACACCCACGACCAGCATCAAAAGAGTGCGCAGGGTGTAAGAGACCTGAATTTTTGTCTTGGCCTGTGTGTGGGTCGACTCCGCACTTTTCTGCATGGTATAGGCCATGAGAAAAAAGTTTAAAATAGCATAAGCCGTTCCCAGCAGTGCCCCCCAGAGCACAGGCCAGTCAAAACGACCGCACAGGGCAAACACCGCCACCATCACAGCGGACAGCGCAATACACCCTGTTGCAATGCGAATCGTTTCCTTTTTGACGACGGGACTGATTGACATGTTCTTTCCTCCCATCCTATTTGTTGTCACGCGGCTTGTCCGAGGCCTTTTTCTGTACCAGCATCAAAAACTTCCACAGGCTGACAAGTCCGCTTATCAGGCCAAACAGAAGTGCTGTGATAAGCACCCAGCTGCCCCAGCCAAAGCGGTTTTGCAGCCACCGGGCCGCCAGCAGGCATAAAATGATTGGCGCCGCCACAGAAAGCCCTACCTGCGTCAGGTACGAAAGCCCCCGCATGATTTCAAGCATTCCGTTTTTACTGCCCATCTATGCCCCCTGCTGCCCATCTTTATGTGAAATTAATATCATGTTCCTTCATTATAGCACAGTTTGAAAAAATAGCAAGCACAACCAGTCTGTTTTTCTTCCATTGACCGGGGCTGATGAATATTATATAATTTGTGTAATAGCTCCCTTCCGGTCGCTGAGGCCATTCGAAAGGGCAACAAATTATCAAAACCGCTAATTTGAAATGAGGATAATATATGAAGATTATGCATGTTGCCGGCGGCGGCGACCGGGGCGGCGCCAAGCCGCATATTCTCTCCCTGTGCTCCCGGCTGAAAGAAAACAATGAGCTGCGGCTCTTCAGCCTTCGCAAGGGCGAGTTTTCAGACGAGGCCGAGGCGGCCGGAATCGATACAACGACTATTTATTCGAAGTTCGTTTTGGGCGACTATATCCGCCTGATTCGCGAAACGCGGCGGTGGAAGCCGGATATCGTCCACTGTCACGGCGCCAAAGCCAATACGGCTGGCGTACTGCTCAAGCTGTTCTGCCGTTCGACCATTGTTACGACCGTGCACAGCGACTACCGGCTCGACTACATGCACAGCTTTTTGCGGCGCAATACCATTGGACGCCTCAACGCTGCGGCTCTGCGTGCCTTTGACTACTATGTCACGGTTTCCGACACCTTCCGCAATATGCTGATAGAGCGTGGATTTTCTCCGCTCAAAATCATGACCATCTACAACGGCCTTGATTTTTCACAGAAAGCGCCATCTTTTGATCGGGCTGAATATCTGCGCTCAGTCGGCCTGGATTATCAGGATGGAGACGTGGTTTTGGGGATTCCAGCCCGTTTAAATCCCGTCAAGGACCTGTCGACCCTGCTGTACGCCTTTGCCAGGGCGCATGAACAAAACCCCCGGCTCAAACTGATGATAGGCGGCGACGGCGAAGAAAAGGACAAGCTTATCGAGCTGGCGAAATCGCTGAATCTGGGAAAAAGCGTCAGCTTTCTCGGATGGGTATCCGATGTGCCGCGCTTTTTTGCTGCGTGTGATATCGACGTCCTCTGTTCAATCTCAGAGTCCTTTCCCTACTCTATTCTGGAGGGCATCCGCGAGGGCTGTGCCGTCATCACCAGCGATGTCGGCGGTATGCGCAAGCTCATCACCCACGGTGAGGACGGCTATATTTTTCAACCGCGTGATGTCAACACCTTTGCCAGCTACATCCTCGACCTGTCCCTCGACGCGGACAAGCGCCGGCGCTTTGCGCAGCGGCTTTACGAAAAGGCATCGGTCACCTATTCTCTTGAGGGCATGGCCCGGCGGCAGTACGAGATTTATGAAGGCATCTGCGCGCGCGAAGCACGGCGTACCTCACGCAAGCGCGACGGCGTTTTGATTTGTGGTGCCTACGGCCGCGGCAACGCCGGCGACGAGGCCATTTTAAAAGCCATCCTCAACGCTATGCGCCAGATTGACCCCTATCTTCCCCTGACTGTCATGACGCGCAAGCCGGAAGAGACCGAACGCCTGCACGGAGTCCGGGCGATTTACACGTTCAGCTTTTTCTCCTTTTTACGCGCCATGCGGCGCTCGACCCTGTTCATCAACGGTGGTGGCAGCCTGATTCAGGACATCACCTCAAGCCGCTCACTGTATTTCTATCTGTTTACCATCTGGGCTGCGCAGCACCTGGGGTGCAAAGTGCTGATGTATGGCTGTGGCATCGGACATGTCGGGCGCTTGCGTAACCGCCGGTTTGCCTCGCGTATTCTGGACAAAAACGCCGACATTATCACGCTGCGTGACGCTGTCTCTCAGTCAGAGCTCGCCAGCATGGGTGTCACACGGCCCGACATTCGCATGGCAGCTGACCCGGCCATGAGCCTGACGCCCCGCCCATCGGCTGACGCCGACGCTTTTCTTGCCGAAAGCGGCATTCCTTCAGACGGCCGCTACCTGTGCTTTTCGCTGCGCTCGTGGCTGGATTTCGACCGGTTTGACATTTACGCCCAGGCCGCCGATTATGCATATGAAAAATATGGCCTGACCGCTCTTTTCCTGCCCATCGAACAGCCGCGTGACGTCGAGCCATCCATGCTGACCGCTCAGTGTCTGCATTCTCCCTGTTATTTTGTCGATACCCCTCAGGATGTCGAGCTGACCATTGCTCTTTTACAGAAAATGCAGGCTGTCTGCGCCATGCGGCTGCATGCTCTGGTCTTTTCCGCTGCGGCCGGCGTCCCCTTTATCGCCACGTCTTATGACATCAAGGTCAACGGATTCATGGAATATATTGGATGCGGCGATGCCTGCTGTGGCCTTAAAGACCTGACGGTCGAATGGCTCTGCGCCGCCATCGACAAAATCATGTCAACGGACAGCCGTCGCTCCGGTGAAGAAATTTCACGCCGGCTGATTGAGCTGGAACGTGAAAACGTTCGCGCGGCCAGACAGCTTCTGGGCTGCTGAACACACGGTCAGCCTGACATTCTGCAACAGGTGCCCCACATCATTTATCTATCCTTTAACCAAAGGCCCCAGCCGGCTATTTCGCCGGTTGGGGCTTTTCCATAAGAAACATTCAGCGTTTTTTTACGTCTACCATAGTAAATCCACATCTCAGGAGGCCAATCGCATGAAAAAGACAAAAGCGCTGACTGTCCTGTCCGTCTGTGTGCTGCTGGCCTGTGCCGCTGTCTTCCTGCTTACTGCCGGTGACAGACCATTTAAAGACCTGGATGCCGCAGAAATCGCGTCAGCCGATGTGCATCTGATTCCCCCGGATAAAACGGTCCAGATCACAGATACCGAGGAGCTGGCAGAGTATCTCAAGGACATTGTCATTTACCGCGAGGACTCATCCTACACCGAATATGATGGGCAGGGCGTCACCTTTACCCTGACCATGCAGGATGGCACACAAATAGAAGCTGCCGCCTATCAGCCGTTTTTCATCCTTAACGGCGTCGGCTACAGGACCAGCTATGAGCCTTGTGAAGCGTTAAGCAATTATGCAAACAGGCTGCTAAATGCCGAAGACGCGGTCATTCTTTTAAAAGAACCGCCAACTTTGACCGTTGTCAGTGACAATACGGCCTGCGGCGCACTATTGGGCCGCTACCAGTGGCAGCAAACAGATTCTGCCGGCAATACGGTGAGCCTGTTGTCAGAAAGCCCGCACCCGCTGGAGCAAAAAGATGAGCTCGTCCGGCTCGACACTTCGCAGACCACAGCCCTGCTCCAGTTTCCCAAAGAGCCTGATGCGATTTTGAGTATCCGCTGCTGGAGTGATGAGCACTGGGGCGATTTATCCGCCGACAGCAAATCGGTTACCGTCTACGGTAATGAAATCGAACTTAAGCCCGGCGGCTATATCTATGAAGTGCAGGCCCAATGGGACGTGGTCAGCGGATATGGCGGCACGGCCTGTTATTCTTTTTATATCAAAGCCGAATAGCACAGACCCACAATAAACAGTGCAGGGGCGCACACTGTACGCCCCTGCACTGTTTTTTCCCTACCGCATATTTATCAGCACTTCAAAATCCCCGTCAGGACCGGCAGCGCTGCAAAGCACTACTCGGCCTTTTTCTGGTAAAACTCACTGCCCAGCACCGTGGAAAGCTCCAGCAGAATATGGTCAAAGCCCCCAGCGTAGTCAGGCCGGACAGCGTTAAAGGCCATGCGCTCTTTATCAAGGTTTTTAGGCAGCGATATGCGGGCTGACGTACCGTCAGCGTTGCTGCTCATGATAAAGGTCCCGCCGTGGCGCGCCGCAAAACCGCGCAGCAGCGCCAGCCCGAAACCTGCGCCGCCCGCCGTGCTGGTCTGGTCTGCGGGCGCCAGCGCATGCTTGTTCATGGCCGTGCTCATGGTCTCGCTGGCAATGCCGCCGCCGTGGTCGGTGACGGTAATCACGACCTGACTGTCCCGCTCACTCAGCTCGACGACAATCGGCGCTCCGCGACCCGACCGGATGGCATTGGAAATCAGGTTGAGCACCATGCGCTCGACCTTTTCCTCGTCAAATACGCAGACAATGGGCTCGTCAGGAATGACCCATTGAATATCCAGCTGCGCCTTCCTGCCGACAATATCCAGTCTGCGGGCCAGATCGCGGCAAAAGGCGCCCATGTCTCCCTCAGACAGGTGCAGCGGCAAAACACCGTTTTCATAAAGCGCACAATCGAGCATATTGCGCGACAGGCGCATTAGACGCATGATGCTTTGGTTGATAACAGAAATGGGCATTTTGATTTTTTTCTGCACATCGTCAGCACTCAGCGGCTGCCCCTTGGCGCTGAGCTCGACATTTCTGCTCAGCAGGTCGAGCGAGGCCGACATCATGCTGAGCTGATCAGATATTTCGCGGCTGATAAACTGTGCCGAATTTTTTCGGATAAACGCCTTGCCGTCCTCGCTGACGGGAAAAAGCGCAATGACCATGAACTCATCATTCGGCTCAGTCACACCACGGAAGTGCTTGCCAAACAGCTCGCACCGAAAATCGTAAGATTCATTATGAAAAGACGCGGCGATGATGTTGGCAGCCAACGTGTCGGGCAGAAAATCGTTGAGGTTCCTGCCTGTCAGATCTTCTTCCAGAAACAGCTTCAGACTGCCTGTTGTCAAAAGCACCCGCCCAGAGGCCGAGCACAAAAAATAAAAATCTTCACCGCCGCGCAAAAGATCATATGCTTTCCCCAGCGTCAGTAACGACGTCTGTCCGGCGCTCATCCGCTCACCTCATTCGACAGTTTTCCTGCTAGTTCGAGTCCTTGCCTCTATCATAACCTATTTTTGCTCCCATTACAAATTATTTTTGTGCCCCCGGCATATTTTGTTATAAATGGCTTGTTCGTTCCCGTCAGTTAGTGTATAATGATTTCGAGAGATTATCAAACTTGCGCAAGGGAATATGCGGAAAAACAAACAAGCTTTGGAGGATGTTAAGACATGAGCATTCGAGTTGGTATCAACGGCTTTGGCCGAATCGGCCGCCTGGCGATGCGTGCTTCCCTTTTTATGCCCGACATTGAGATTGTCGCCATCAACGCGCCCTCAAAGGCCCCTGACTATCTGGCATACATGCTGAAGTACGACACCACCCACGGCACCCTGCACCACGAGGTCCTTTCGGATGACAGTGCTCTGATCATTGACCGTAAACGAATCCCGCTCTTCAACGCCAAGGAGCCCGGCAACATTCCCTGGGCTTCGGTCTCGGCCGATTATGTCATCGACTGCACCGGCCGCTTTCTGACCAAGGAAAAAGCGCAGCCGCATATCGACGCCGGCGCCAAAAAGGTCATTTTGTCAGCCCCGTCCAAAGATGACACCCCCATGTTCGTCGTTGGAGTCAACGAAGACAAATACACCCCGGACATGAATTTCGTCTCGAACTCGTCATGCACCACCAACTGCCTGGCCCCCCTTGCCAAAATCGTCAATGACAATTTCGGTATCCGCGAAGGCCTGATGACTACCATTCACGCCATGACTGCTTCACAGAAGGTTGTCGACGGCACTTCGACTAAGGACTGGCGCGCCGGCCGCGCTGCTTCAGCCAACATTATTCCATCATCCACCGGCGCCGCCAAGGCGGTCGGGAAAGTCATTCCCGAGCTCAACGGCAAGCTGACCGGCATGTCGTTCCGCGTGCCTGTTCCTGATGTCTCGGTCGTCGACCTGACTGTCAACCTTGAGCGCGAAGCGTCCTATGAAGAGATCTGCGCTGCAGTCAAGCGTGCATCTGAAAACGAGATGGCCGGCGTTGTCCAGTATGTTGACCAGATGTTTGTCTCGTCTGACTTTGCGGGCAATCCGCACACCTGTATTTTTGACGCTGACGCCGGTATGGCCTTAAGCCGCACCTTTGTCAAACTGGTCGCCTGGTATGACAACGAATGGGGCTATGCCTGCAAGACGCTGGAGCTTGTGCGTCATATGTACGAAGTGGATTCAAAGGCTCAGAAATAGCTTTCAAAAGGGCAGCCGTCAGCAGGCGGCTGTCTTTTTTATTTTTCTGCTATTACCTGTGGTATTCCTGTGCAAAATGTTGTAAAATAGGAAAAGAAAGATAAAATAAAGAGAAAGAGGGAAAGCTATGTCTCAGCAGACAACGCCTACTCTTCCCCGCGAGCTTTCAGCAGAGCTTCTCAGCGAAACCTTTTTGCTTGCGATGATGAATGAGAATCTCAATCAGGCCCGCCATGCAGAAAATGAGCGCATGATGTTTGTGACTCTCTTTGCAGCATTGGTTGGTGGAATGCTGGCTGTGGCCAGCGAGGTAGGCAATGACTTTTTCTCTACTATCATCATCCTTCTGCTTTTTGTTCTCAATACGGTCTGCTCATGCCTGACCCGTCGCTGGAACTCTGTCTTCAAGACACACTGGTCTCTTGCCCGCCGCATCGGGTGCTATCTGGCAGATCGCGACCAGGGTCTCCCCGATGATCAGAACGCCCCGGCTTTCTCCATGTACGAAGGAGAAACGTTCTGGAAAAACTATGGCCCCCGCATTAACCGTTTTTTCTGCTTTGACAATCATGCCATACACCCGGAACAAAAGCACTACATCCATACGGCCGGACTGTTTTCTCTTTTCAACGGCTGTGTCTACATTCTTTTGGGACTGTCACTGATTTATGTCCATTGGGACTGGATTACACACCTGATTTGATTCTATCCACTCTCAGGAGGCCTTTTATGCCCAAAATGCTGTGTCTTGATTTGGATGGGACACTGCTCATGCCGGATCTGACCATACCGCAGCCCGTCATCAGCGCGCTGCGCGAGCTCATCAGCCGCGGTGTGGTCGTTACGCTGGCCACTGGGCGCATGTTTCCGTCCGCGAAAAAATACGCAGATCTAATCGGGCTAACCGCTCCCCTTGTCGTGTACAACGGTGCTGTTGTCCGCGCTGCGGCTGCAAGCGAACCGCTTTACTCATTTCCCGTGCCCCTTGATCTGATGCGTAGTGTCATCGAACTGGCCTCCGCGGGTGGCTGGTACCTGCAGCTTTACAACAACGATAAAATCGTTGTTGCAGAAAAGAGCCGCCATACCGAGGCAGACCCGGATTTTCAAAACGCGCCCTGCGTCGAGGTCGGCGACCTGCGGTACGCATCCCTGGGTCCTACGCCAAAACTGATGACCCGGGATGAGCCGGACGAAATCGCCCGTCGCCGTGCCGCGCTTCAAAGCCGCCTGGGAGAGCAGCTGCATCTCGCGGCGTCCAGTCCCAGGCTGCTTGAAATGATGGATAAAGACGTCACAAAAGCCCGCTCGCTCGACCGTCTGTGCCGTAGTCTGGGGTTGACGCCGGATGACGCCGTCGCATGCGGCGATTCAGACAACGACACTGAGATGCTGTGCTGGGCCGGGGTTGGCTGTTGTATGCACAATGGCCTGGCTTCAGTCAAGGAGCAGTGCGGCTATGTTTGCCGCAACGCCAATTCCCATGGCGTACTGGAAGTTATTGAACGCTTTTTTTAGATAAATGGAGGACATCAATGTTTGAGCTGGTCACCAAAGAAAATCTGCACGAATACGAAGAGTTTTGTCAAAGCTGCCCCAAGGGGCACTTTTTACAGTCCCGGCTGTGGGCCGACGTCAAAGACAGCTGGACGTGGGAAGCCGTCATTGTGCGTGGTCCGGACAACGCCGTCAAGGCAGGGCTTTCCGTGCTCATCCGCAAAATGCCGGGTCTGCCCTACACCCTAATGTATGCCGCGCGCGGACCGGTGTGCGACGTTCACGATGAAGACGCGCTGGCCGAACTGACCCGCGGTGCGGCGGCCATCGCCAAAAAGCACCACGCCTACGCATTAAAGCTTGACCCTGACGTCAAAAGCGACGACACCCAATTTATTGAAATCATGAAAAAACTGGGGTATGTGCATCATCCGGGCAGCAAAAATTTTGACGGTGTTCAACCCAACTATGTATTCCGCCTCGATGTTAAGGACAAGACCGAAGATGAACTGCTCGCCGCTTTCCATCAAAAAACACGTTACAATCTGCGTCTGTCTATCCGCAAGGGCGTCGAGGTCCGGCTGTGCGGCAAAGAAATGCTGCCCGCCTTTTCTGCTATCATGCAAGAGACCGGTGCGCGCGACGGCTTTATCGTCCGCCCGCTCTCCTACTTTGAAAAAATGCTCGACGCATTGGGCGAGCACGCCCGGTTGTATATGGCGTTCTGGCAGGATAAGCCCATTGCCGGTACGATTGCCATTCATTACGGCAACAAAGTCTGGTACCTGTATGGCGCATCTTCCAACCAGTACCGCAATGTCATGCCCAACTACCAGCTGCAGTGGGAGATGATTCGTTGGGCGCTTGAGACAAAATGCGATATTTATGATTTCCGCGGTGTTTCCGGCGACTTGACGCCAGAAAATCCGCTCTACGGGCTCTATTTATTCAAAAAAGGTTTTTCCGGCGAGCTGGTTGAATTCTGCGGTGAGTTTGAAATGATTTACCATCCGATCATCAATTATGCCGCCAACACCGGCATCAGCAAGCTGCGCGCTTTGCGCCACAATTTGGCCGTGCGCCGCGGTCACACTCATACGCCTGCAACAGAAAAGAAAGCGGAAAACGCCGACAAATAGCAAAGGCGGGGATTTGATATGAAGGTTTTGATCGTCGAAAAGGACAAGATCATCAACAATTTGGACAAGATCCGTGAAAAATCCGGCGGTGTGCCTGTGATTGCGGTGCTCAAGGCCAACGCCTACGGTCTCGACCTGCGGCAGATGGCTGAGCTTTTGCGCGAGCAGGGGATTCGCCGCTTTGCTGTCACCGAACCGCAGGATGCTGTCCGTCTGCGCGACTGGGGCTTTAACGAAGAGGAAATTCTCATTCTGCGCTCGACCTCATGCGCCGAGGACATCAAGCAGATCCTGACGGCCTGCGCCACCGCCACCATCGGCTCTTACGACGCCGCCGTGGCCCTAAACGGGCTGGCCGAAAAAGACGGCGTCTCGTGCGATGTGCATATCAAGGTTGATACGGGCATGGGCCGCTATGGTTTTGAGCCGTCTGAGCTTGAACGTATTCTGTCCGTTTATCGCTTTATGACCAACTTGAATGTCACCGGCATGTACACGCATTTCCCTTGTGCCTTCCGCAGCCGCAAGAAAACCCTTGAACAGTGCAACGTGCTGCTCGACGTTGCGGCCAAAGTCCGCCAGGCCGGACTGGAGCCGGGAATGCTGCATGCCGCCAACTCGGCCGGTCTCTTTTATTGCAATCTGCCGGCGCTCGACGCCGTTCGCCCCGGCTCATCCATCGGCGGCCGAATGACCTGCCGCGGTGATTACGGCCTGCAAAAGACCGGCCGCCTGCAAAGCTCGGTTGCCGAGGTCCGCTGGCTGACCAAAGGGCATACCATTGGTTACGGCTCTGCCTACACCACCAAAAAGCCGACCAAAATCGCCATCATTCCGGTCGGCACGGCAGATGGTTATATGCTGGAAAAGGCGCGGGATTCCTTCCGGTTCGGCGACTGCGTGCGCTATGCGCTGAGCGGCTTTAAATCCTTTTTGACCGGCAAGCGTTTTTATGTGCTTATCAACGGCAAGCGCGCCCGCGTGCTGGGACATGTCGGCGTCAATCACACCATTGCTGATGTGACGGATATCGACTGTGCTCCCGGTGACATCGCATCCTTTGACGTTTCGCCCATGTTCGTGCCGGAAAGTGTCGAGCGCCGTTATGTCTGAAGCTCCGCTGCTCAGCTCTCTGACCGCGCTGGCCGCACGTCCGGGTGTTTCACGCTTTCACATGCCCGGGCACAAGGGGCACCCCTGTGGCAGCTTGTTTGATTCGGTCTTTCCCATCGATTATACCGAGCTGCCGCTCACCGGCAATCTTTACGACAGCGACGGTCCCATTGCTCGCGCCGAAGAAGAAGTTGCCCGCTGGTACGGAATGGACGGCTGCTTTTTTCTCACTTGCGGCGCAACACAGGGCATCAAAGCTGCGCTTCAGTTCTACTGTCCGTCCGGCGGCAGTGTTGTGCTCGACCGCAACTGTCACAAAAGCGTAATCGACGGCTGTGCGCTGCTTGACCTGCACCCCTGTTATGTCTGCCCGGACTTTTCGCCTGCAACCGGTGTGACCGGTGACATTTCACCTGATGAGCTGACCTGTCAGCTGCGCCGCAGCGGCGCTTCAGCTGCGGTAGTCACCAGTCCGACCTATTACGGCCACTGTCTCAACATTGCTGCCCTGGCTGATGCTGCCCATGCCTGCGGCGCGGCTTTGATTGTGGACAGCGCGCACGGCGCTCACCTGCGCGCCTGCGGCTGTGCGGACCCTGCGCTTGAGGGCGCTGACGCTATCATTTTTTCTGCGCACAAGACCCTGTGTGCACTGGGACAGGGTGCTTATCTGCTTTTTCGCGGACTGGATAATATGCAGTGCCGTGCGCTGCGTGCCGCGACAGCGCTGTTTGGCACAACATCCCCTTCGTACGCCGTCATGGCTTCGCTTGACTGGGCGCGCGCCTGCATGGAGCGTGGAAACGGATTGTGGCAGAGCACGGCTGAGCGTGCGCTTGAGCTGCGCCGGCGCATTGAACTGCAAACGCCTTTCTCCTGTCTGCACGGCGGCGATCCCTGCCGGCTGACTGTGCGCACTGACATTGCCGGCCTCAGCGGATTTGACGCCGCAAAGTATCTTTTTGCAATGGGGATTGAACCCGAAATGCAGGACAGCGGGCGCGTGGTATTCATTCTCACTCCACAGGATACCCGCGACGACTGGTCCCGGCTGGAAAATGCGCTGCATTCGCTTGCCTGTCATACAGCTTCCGGTGTTTTGCAGCCGCCGCTCTGTCTGCCGCCCCTGCCCCCTGCTCCGCTGTCGCCGCGTCAGGCGCTGACAGCACCCAAAGAGCGCCGTCCGTTGTGTGAATGCGTCGGTGCTGTTGCAGGCGAAAACCTCGCTCCGTACCCACCCGGCGTGGCTGTTGTTGTTCAGGGAGAGACTTTGACAAAGTTTTGCATTGAATATTTGTGCAAAATGGGTTATAATGAAGATACTTACATCCAAGTGATTTCATCGGCGGCCGTGCCGCCTACCCTGAAAGGAGGACTTGAACTATGAAAATGCTCATTGCTATCCTGAATGCTGATGATGCTTCTGCCGTCATCCAGAACCTGATGAAAGAGGGCTATTCAGTCACCAGACTGTCTACAACGGGCGGCTTCCTTCGCGCCGGCAACGTCACGATTCTCATCGGTGTCAAAGATGACCGTGTTCAGGCTGTCATCGATATCATCGGCAAATATTCCAAGAGCCGCAAGCAGGTCATTCCCACTACATCGGAAGCGGGCATTAACTTCTACCCCTCCATGCCGGTCGAGGTCACTGTCGGCGGCGCGACCATTTTTGTCCTCAACGTCGAGCGTTTTGAAAAGGTGTAATTTTTATGCTTTTTCCTTCCCTGCTTGGGAATGAATCCATCAAGCACGCTTTTGCCAGCGCACATGCGCTGGACAGCGGATGCATTATCCTCAGCGGCCCCCGGGGCTCGGGCAAGCGTACAGCAGCCTTTGACATTGCCATGGGATTGCTGTGTACGCAGGATCCGGCCCCCTGCGGCCGCTGTGGTGCATGTGTCCGCATGAAAGCGGGCTCACACCCGGATTATGAGTTTTTTAACCCGGATGGCGGCGAGATCAAGGTCGATGCGGTGCGCGAACTGCGTGCCCGTTCCTTCATTCGCCCCAGCGAAGCTGCACGCAAGGTATTCGTTATCAACGCCGCTGATAAAATGAACGTGCAGAGCCAGAACGCCCTGCTGAAAGTGCTGGAAGAGCCTGTCTCTACAGTTTTTATCCTGCTCTGTGAAAACAGCGAGGTACTTTTGCAGACTGTGCGTTCGCGCAGCATGCATTACCGGCTTGAACCCCTGGACCCAGAGCTGCTGCGCGAGCTGCTGGCACAGCGTTTTCCCCAGGCCGGACCGGACGCCGTCTGTCAGGCAATCGAAAGCAGCGGCGGCTATCTCGGTCCGGCCATCGATATCCTCTCGGGTGCGCAGAGCGACGTCGACACGCTGGCCGGCAGCTTTGCTTCAGCGCTCAGGCAGGACGAGCTGTCGGTTTTTTCATGTTGCATGGATGCGTCGCGCCTGTCGCGCGACGATTATGCACAATTTTGCGATGCACTCTGCAAGCGCCTGGCTGTTTTAGTCCGGCAGGGTACGTCTGATTCGGGGTTTTTGCTGTCTTTGTACGAGTATGTCGAAAAGCAGAAAGCACAGACCGCTTTTAATGCCTCGGTAACCGCTCTCTCGGGAGCATTGGCCGCTTTTTGCGGCGACAACCTTAAGCATTCCTGGAGGAACACATGACAGAAGTAATCGGTGTGCGATTTAAAAAGGTCGGTAAGGTCTACTTTTTTGACCCTGCGGGCCTGCAGGTGTCAGTGGGCGACCATGTTATTGTCGAGACGGCCCGGGGCATCGAAAGCGGTGAGGTGGCGACGGCCAACCACGAAGTCAGCGACGAACTGATTGTTAAACCGCTTAAAAGGGTCGTCCGTAAGGCCAATGAGCATGATTTGGCCGTCATAGAAGAAAATTCCCGACTTGAAAAGGATGCTTTTCGCATCTGCGAAGAGAAAATCGCCAAGCACCGTCTGGATATGAAGCTGGTCGCCGTTGAATACGCATTCGACCACAGCAAGATTCTCTTTTATTTCAGTGCAGATGGGCGCATTGACTTCCGCGAACTGGTCAAAGACCTGGCCTCGGTTTTCCGTACCCGCATTGAATTGCGGCAGATTGGCGTTCGTGACGAGGCCAAAATGATTGGCGGACTGGGCTATTGCGGCCGTCCTCTGTGCTGTACGACTTTTCTTGATGATTTTCAGCCGGTGTCCATCAATATGGCAAAAGAGCAGGGGCTGTCTCTCAATCCCAGCAAGATTTCCGGCACCTGCGGCCGCCTGATGTGCTGTCTGAAATATGAAAGTGAAGCCTATAAAGAGCTGATTCGCAGTTCGCCCAAAGTGGACACTGAGGTCGATACGCCGCAGGGGCGCGGAACGGTGATGGATGTCTCACTGCTCAAAGGCTGCTGTAAGGTGCGTCTGCACAATTCACCCGACTCGCCTGTTGTCTTTCCCTGCGCGGAATGCGGTTTTCCCGGCCATGAACCCGTCATTTCATCCGAGCCGGCTGCAGCAGAGCCGGTATCCGAATCATCCGCTGCCGGCGGCGCACAGTACCGCACGCCCAAGCCTCGAAACGAACAGTCGTCCAGGCCGCGGAATACTCAGAACAAAAATGCTCCCCGGCCACCGCGCAATGACAAGGGCGCTCGCCCACCTCGCGAGAAGCGTCCCCAGAGCGAACAAACAGCCAGGCCTAAAGAACCGGCTGTGCCGGCAGCCAACGATGCAGGCGGACAAACCGGTGGTGTTCCCCAGAAAGAACGCTCTGCCTCGAGTTCGCATCGACGCCGGCACCGCGGCGGGCGAGGTGGTCAGCGGCGCAGCAGCGAGTCCCGTCAGTCAGAAAATGCACAATCTGGAGCCTCTGACTCTCAACAGGCATAAAAAAAGCGGCAGGATATCTCCTGCCGCTTTGCTTTTATCCTTTGCCCTTTTGCCGTAAGCGCATCAAGGCCACAGCCGTACACAGGCAAACAAGCAGCCCGGCCAGAAACAGAACCACCAGCCCCTGACGGTTCTCCCCTGCCGCAGAATACAGCCATGGCTGCAAGTAGTTGGCTCCGTTAAACGCGATGTGAAAGGCGATTGGAGCGTAAAGGCTTCCTGTTTTCAGCCGCAGCCAGGTCAGCACGCCGCCCATGGCAAGGGCATACAAAAACCACAAAATCTGTCCATGCCCCCAGGCAAAAATCAGGCATTCCAGTCCGGCTGCCGCTGCGAGCGGAAAAGCCTGCCGCAAAACATCCAGAATGAAACCGCGAAACAGCATTTCTTCCATAACAGGAATCAGCAGGCAGTAAGCTGCCAGCTCAAGCCACAGCGCTGCCCCCTTGCCCATAGGGACTGCCTGTGTGTATTCAGCCAGCAGCTGCTCATTGAACGATGCCACAGAAAGCCCGGCTGACAGGGTACAGTTAGCCGCGGCCCCCAAAAGCGCACAGACCGCTGCAGTCAACCCGTCAGTCGACACACGCATAACAGGACGAAGCACTGGCTGCGGCAGGGTCTTGTCAGCCAGCGCCAGCAACGCTGTCACAATAATCGCAGACAGACCGAGCACCAGCGTTTGCCCGGCCTGGGCCTGTTCCGGCCCCCACAGCTCGCTGAGCAGCGCCATACACATGCTCTGCACAAAGGCCATCACAAAAAATGCACCCAGCGCCAGAACAACGGCTCTGCCTTTTTTCTCCACCAGCCTCACCTCTCAACGACAAGAAAAGGCATGACGGCGGTCATGCCTTTTCTTTGGACAAATCTACTCTTTCAAATAATCAATCGCGATATCCTGCGCACCTTCCCACAGGGCTTTCTCACCCAATGCTTCGAGATGCTCGCGCCCTTCGGTAATGGTCAGGAAGTGGTTGCCTGACAACTGCCCAGAAGTGCTCGAAAACAGGCACCGGCCATAAGCGAGAATCAGCTCCATCTCACTGACGCCACCCGGATAAAACAGCATTTCTCCCGGCGCGGGATGGCTGGTGTTGTTTTCATACTCCAGCCCCGTGCGCTCGTCTCCATAAGGAATCCAAACGCCTTGCCCGCTCCAACGCACATGGATGATCTTGTTTTTGAGCGGAAGCATTTTTTTGAAGACAGCACAGGTCTTGGGCGCTTTGTCCTCCAGCAGCTCACCGACCATACGGTATCCGCCGGCGACAATTTCCAGCTTTGTCATCGCGCTGCCCCTATTCGTACAGCGGGAACTGGCTGCACAATTCGGTCACACCGGCGCGAATAGCGTCAGCCTTACCCTCGAAGTCAACAGCCGCCCACTTGATGAACTGGGCAATCTTCTTCATTTCAGGCTCCTTAAAGCCGCGGGTGGTGGCAGCCGGGGTACCGATACGCACGCCGCTCGTAACGAACGGGCTGGCCGGGTCGTTGGGGATGGCGTTTTTATTCAATGTGATATAGACCTCATCCAGACGGTTCTGCATATCCTTGCCTGTGACGTTGAAGTTACGCAGGTCAACCAGCATCAGATGATTGTCCGTGCCGCCCGAGACGAGACGGAATCCCTCTTCAACCAGCGCCTCGGCCAGGGCCTTGGCATTTTTGACAACCTGCTGCTGATAGGCCTTAAACTCGGGCTTGAGCGCTTCACCCAGACAAACGGCCTTAGCCGCAATGATGTGCTCAAGCGGGCCGCCCTGTGTGCCCGGGAAAACCGCCTTGTCGATTTGCTTGGCCAGCTCTTCCTTGCACAGAATCATGCCACCACGCGGGCCGCGCAGCGTTTTGTGCGTGGTAGTAGTGACAACGTCGGCATAGGGAACGGGGTTCATGTGCAGTCCTGTTGCAACCAGACCGGCGATGTGCGCCATATCAACCATCAGGTAAGCGCCAACATCCTTGGCGATTTCGGCAAATTTGTCAAACCGAATCTCACGCGGATACGCCGAAGCGCCGGCGATAATCATTTTGGGCTTGTGCTGCTTGGCCAGCTTCCAAACCTCATCATAATCAATGGTCTCGGTCTCTTCACTGAGGCTGTAGGGCACGATATTGTAATAGCTGCCCGAAATATTAACCGGACTGCCGTGCGTCAGATGTCCGCCGTGGGCCAGATTCATGCCCATGACCGTATCGCCCGGCTTGACCAGCGCAAAATAAACTGCATTGTTAGCCGAAGCACCGCTATGCGGCTGAACATTGGCATGGTCGGCGCCAAACAGTTTGCATGCGCGCTCGCGGGCGATATTCTCGACCACGTCAACACACTCGCACCCGCCGTAGTAACGCTTGCCGGGATAGCCCTCGGCATATTTATTTGTCAGGCAGGACCCCATCGCCAGCATAACAGCAGGGCTGACAAAGTTCTCAGAAGCAATCAGCTCGATATTACGGCGCTGCCGATTGTATTCATCCATCATCGCGCTGCCGACCTCAGGGTCCATCTGCGCGACAAATTCCATGTTTTCTTTAATCATAAGCAAATGCCTCCTTAAAATAAATTGCTAGCAATGGATCAAACAGTTCCGAACTTTATCAGGGCAGAAATGCGCCAATGCAATCATTATAACCTTTATTTGATTTTATTTCAACAGATATGCTATAATTGTTTCGGACAAGTTGTGATTTCGTTCAATCCATGCAAAAATACATTGTGGGGCTTGGTGATAATCCATGAGGAAAAAAGAAAAGGCCGCTCTGGTCGTCGAACGCCTTAGGGCAATTTACCCAGACAGCTGTTCGCTGGTTGCTGTGAAAGATTACGAATTGCTGTTCGCCACGCGCCTTTCAGCACAGTGCACGGACGCTCGCGTCAATCAGGTGACCGAAGTCCTGTTTTCAAAATACCCGACGCTTGAGGCTCTGGCCGCCGCTGATCTCGATGATATCTGCGAAATTGTCCGGCCGTGCGGTCTGTACAAGACCAAAGGCAAGGACATCAAGGAAGGCGCTATGATGCTGCTCTCCCGGTTCGGCGGCCGCGTGCCAGACACGATGGACGAACTGCTCAGCCTGCCCGGCATTGGCCGCAAAACTGCCAACCTGATTTTGTCAGACATTTATGGCCAGCCTGCTATTGTGGCCGATACGCACTGCATCCGCATCGCAGGGCGTCTGGGCCTGACCAAAGAAACAGACCCGTATAAGGTGGAAATGGACCTAAAAAAAATCGTCGAGCCTCAGGAGCAGGCGTCTCTCTGTCATCGGTTTGTCCACTTTGGCCGCGACATCTGCCGGGCAAGATCGCCCCGCTGTACAGAATGTCCATTGTCCGACCTATGCGCGGTAACCAAGTAAATTTCAATAAAGCACTGCGCCTATTTCTGGATATTCACAAGACAACGAATCCTCCGTATAGTATATACGGAGGATTTTTATATCGATTCTGTGATTTTCTTTCAGCATAGTTTGCTTATTTCTTTCTTCGCAGCTTGAGCTCCACTCCCTGTTTCTTTGCCGCCTCTTGGAACAAGTCAACTGCCCAAGTGCTCTTTTCTTTCAGCGGCTGACTGTCTATACCCGGAATCTTTGAGAGCTTCTGCAATATTTCTCTGATATCCTGCAAATCCAACAAATTGATTGCCGTACAGAAAAAGCTTTTTCTTCGCCCATCATTATAGTCAGACAAAAGCCCTCGCAGGATTTCACTTTTTTCCCTTTGTTCGGCATTATAGGCATTGATTCCAATGTTCTTTGCCTTCTCCATATCAAGCTTTTGATTTCGATGGGAAATAAATGAGTCAAACTCCCCGGCGCGCAAATACGTTTCACAGGGATATTCGCTACACTCAAAGCAATACTCCAAGCCGCCATGCTTCAGGCTGCATCTTGCAATTTTGCAAGATTGGTTCCCATGGCCACAGCCGCCGCAATGACCGTCTAAAAGCATCGGGCACAATCCACAATTTAACCCGCAAAGGGAAAGCAACTGATTTTTTCGTTCGAATCCCCTCATTGTTTATCTCCGCAAATCCTAGTAGAGCCAACTCTTCTATTGGGAGTCTTCCGGATCACGGCTGAAGCGCCCCTCTACCCTTCAGCACGAAATCAAAACGGCCGTGGTCTACCGACAGCACCGCATAGCTGCCGTGCGAACTTCCGACACTGCCGGGACACAGAAGTAGACGGTCGTCGATCCACTGGGCATCCTGACGGTGTGTGTGCCCGTATAATGTAACGTCGGCCCGGTGCTCCTGCGCCAGCAAGCTGAGCCGCAACAGGCTGCTTTTCACCGCATAGCGGTGACCATGAACCATCAGGATTCGAATGTTTTCCAAGTTCAAGAGCCTCATTTCCGGTTCATCAGCACCAAAGTCACAATTTCCCCGCACTGCGTATCTGCGGCAGTTTGACGGCAGTTTCAGAGCCTTCAGGTCCCTCAACCCATCGCCCAGAAAAATAAAAACATCCGGCGCTTCGTACTCGAGCATTTTGGTCATGCCCGCAGCGTTGCCGTGCGAATCAGAACAAACACATACCTTCAAGATCTTCACCCTTTTTATCCGCAGGTGTAACTTTCAAGCGGAACTTTCATATAATGGGACATACGGCAGATTCCTGCCGCACATTCCAAACAGCAACGGCAATATCGCCGTTCATTGTCAAAACAGGAGGGGAACCCCATGCCAACCGATTACGAAGCCCTGGCCAAAATGCTCATCAATTCGCCTCAGGGCGGCAAAATCATTCGCGGCCTTGACAAGTTCAACGCCGCCATTTCGTCAGAAAGCGGACGCCAGCTGCTCACCATGCTGGCGGGCAGCGGCGGCGATGCCGTCAAAAATGCCGCCCGGGCAGCGGCCGCTGCTGACAAGGACCAGGCGCGCATTCTGCTTTCCAGCCTGCTTTCTTCCAAAGAAGGCGCTGCCCTGGCCAGCAAAATTATCGAACTTTCGGGGGTGTAACAAACCATGGCAGAGCTGGATGAGCGGCTGAAAGGCCTCGATGGCGACAGTCTGAAAAAGGTGCTGGAAGCAGCCGGCGCTCTGCTGGGCAAGGAAGAACCGACACGAGCTGTCGATACACAGGCATCAGAGCCTGTGCCGGGCAGTCCGGAGCAAAACCAGAGGACCGCGCCGGAGCAAACCGTTCTACCCACGCTGCCGCCCGGCGGCGCCGGGGAAAGTACTGGCAGTGAGGCTCCTGCAGGCCTCAATCAACTGCTTGACGCCCTGCTGGGCAGCTCTTCGCAAAGCAGTCCCGGCGGGACTGCTGAACCGCCTCAGGCGTCTGCCGGCAGTGCAAGCGCTCTGACTTCTGCTCTGCCTCAGCTGCTGCAGGCCTTTTCAAGTAAAAACAATTACATAGACGAAAACCGGCTCAACCTTATCAAAGCCATCAAGCCCTATATGGCTGAGACGCGAGCCGGAAGCGTAGATCGGGCCATTAAAATGGCCAATATGGCAAAAGCCGCCAAAATGGCGCTGGGGCTTCTGGGGAGATGAACAGCATGTATAACCGCTATATGAACTCCGGCGGATTTGAAGATTTCTTCAAACCCGTGGAAGCTCCGGCGCCGCCGCCGGCGGCTGAGCCCGAGGTTCCTGTCGCGCCTGTCGAGCCGACCGAGAACAAGCCCAAAGGCCTGAGCTCTGTACTGAAAAACCTGACGGGCGGCGGCCTGAAATTGCCCGAGTTTGACACAGATACGCTTTTGCTGCTGGTATTGGTCTACTTTCTGATTGCCGACGACGACAGCAACCTCAGCGATACTTTGCTGATTATCGGCATTTTGCTGCTGCTCGGCTTTTAAAGCTTTATGAACCCGTTACCACGCTTCCGGACGGAAGCATAAACCAGTCGTCATCCACTGCTTCTATCAAGGGAATCATCGACGTTTCACAGACCAGAACACTGTTTTCATAGCTTTGAAAACGCACAAGCAGCCCTGACTCCACCGAAATATAGTACCGATCCACCGTTATCCCGTCAGAGCGCTGACATTCTGCGTATATGCAGGCTGTTTCTCCCACTGTTTCAAAACCGCCGCCTGTTATTTCTTCTTCAGGCAATGCGAGCAAATCTTCATAAGTCGGAATGATGGCCAGTTCGTCTACTGTGAAATCACCCCGGGCGCCGCTGTAATAGGACAGCGTATCGCTGCTCCAGATATACGCTTCAGATGCAGTCAAAATCGTGTGCTTGTACAGGTTGTCCGTCATGCTTTGCACCACTTTGGTCAGTTCGCCGCGCACCGCGCCGCGCACCGACACAGTACTCGACTGGTCGCCGTAATACAGTGTGGTCTGTCCGGTAAAGGTATACTCATCGGGCCGGCGCAAAGATGCGACGACACGCTGCACCGAATGCTCGTCAATGACCACTTCATCGGCGACCCGGCGGTTGTACTCTTCCCTGTCAACGTCGACGTCAATATCTGCCGAACCGGTCTGCGGCAGGACAATCTCGGGCGATGAACCGCTGCTTACCGGCCAGTAAAAGCTGACAATCAGCCCGACAGCCAGCACACCGACAACAGCCGCGACGCGCTTTGTCAGGTTTTTGTCCATGCCCTTCCCTCCTGCCGTTTATCGGGGGATAAAATCGTCAGCCGGCGACACCGCGCGGCCAAAGTGATAAAGAATGTCCTGCACAATGCGCCGGCAGGCCTGGCCGTCGCCATAAGGATTGACCGCATGGGACATGGCGCGCCACGCGCCTGTATCGTCAAAAAGACGGCATGCAGCCGCGACAATGGCAGATTTTTCAACACCGGCCAGCAAAACCGTGCCCGCGTCTACAGCCTCAGGTCGCTCCGTTTCACGCCGCAGGACAAGCACTGGCTTGCCCAGCGCAGGAGCCTCTTCCTGCAGTCCGCCCGAATCGGTCATAATCAGGTAGCAGCGGGCCATGAGGTTGTGCATGTCCAAAACACCAAGCGGCGGGATGAGCAGAACATTTTCAAGCCCGCTCAGCACACTGCGCGCTGTCTGCTGGACATACGGGCTGAGATGGACCGGATAAACAAACAGCGCATCTGGATACTGCCCGGCCAGCTCGCGGACAGCGGCCATGATGTTCTCCATGGGCTGACCGTAATTCTCGCGGCGGTGGGCCGTCAGCAGAACGACGCGGCGCGCGCCGTAGTCCAAACCGTTGAGCTCGTCCAGTTCAAAGCGATAGCCGTCCCGCACAGTGGTGTGCAGCGCGTCAATGACCGTGTTGCCGGTGATAAATACATTTTTCACAGTGCCTTCGCGCTGCAAATTAAGAGCATTCTGCTTTGTGGGCGCAAAATGCAGGTCAGCCAGCACACCGGTCAGACGGCGGTTAGCCTCTTCCGGATAAGGCGAATATTTGTCAAAGCTGCGCAGTCCCGCCTCAACATGCCCGACAGGTATGCGGTGATAAAACGCCGCCAGGGCGGCGACAAAGGTTGTGCTGGTGTCCCCATGAACAAGCACAAGGTCGGGCCGGGACTGTTCAAGCACAGATTCGAGACCGCTCAGCGCTTTCACCGTAATTGTCGACAGCGTTTGCGACGGCTGCATGATATTGAGGTCGTACTGCGGCTCAACGGAAAAAGCTGTCAGGACCTGATCAAGCATCTCCCGGTGCTGTGCTGTGACGCAGACCAGCGATTCGAGCTCGTCGTTCTGCGCCATTGCATGCACGAGCGGCGCCATTTTGATGGCCTCGGGCCGCGTGCCGAAAACCGACAGCACCCTGATTTTACTCATGCTGGTCCTCCTTTGGGCCGGATGATTCCGTGTCTTCCTGCGGATGCTCTTCGTGATGTTTTTGCTCGCTGTGCTGCTCATAAGCCGTAATACTCATGCCAATCATTACAGAAAGCAGGACAGCGACGACCAGAATGATAATCTTGACTTCACCACTGGTCGTCAACAAAACAGCTGACAGACCCAAAATCGCACTGAGAACATACAGAATGGCGACCGACTGCTTTTGGTCAAATCCCATATCAATCAGCCGGTGATGGACATGGCCGCGGTCGGCCTTAAGAGGGCTTTGGCCCTTGAGCAGGCGGCGGATGATGGCAAAGGCTGTGTCAAAAATCGGCAGTCCCAGCATGATAAACGGCACGGCAAAGGAAATGACCGCATAAAACTTGAAAAGGCCCTGAATGGACATTGTAGCCAGAATGTACCCTAAAAACATGGACCCGGTATCGCCCATAAAAATTTTGGCCGGATTCATATTGTACGGCATAAAGCCGATGCAGGCGCCAGCCAAGGCTGCCATGACGATGGCGACATAGGTCTCAGACACCAGCACGGCGATGGTGAACATGGTGATGGATGCAATGGATGACACGCCGACAGCCAGGCCGTCCAGCCCGTCGATGAAGTTGACGGCGTTAATCAGGCCCACAATCCAGATCACCGTAACCGGAACAGAAAAAATGCCCAGGGAAAAATAACTTCCGTCGGCAAATGGGTTGGTAAATCGTTCGATGTCCACGCCATTGAGCGCGGGGATGAGGGCCGCGACAATCTGTCCGACAAACTTGATAGACGGCGGCAGCGCCATCTTGTCATCCACAATGCCCAAAATGACCACCAGAACAGCGCCCAGTAAAATGGCGCTCATCTGCTGGTCCAGCTTGCCAAACAAAAGCACACTGACGATAAAACCCAAAAAAATCGCCAGACCGCCCATGCGCGGAATGGGCACCTTGTGCATACGCCGATTGTCCTTAGGGACATCGACCGCGCCGAAATGCTTGGCGCAAATCTTGACCGCGGGCGTCACCGCGAATGAGACGGCCAGCGCCGCCACAAAAGCAAAGAGCGCTGTCAACATCAGGCTGTCATGTATCATATCTTTCCCTGCCTTGCCGCGGCGCTGCTTTTTGCCGCGTACCCGTGATGATTTTTAGTTGTACTCTGTGTCCCGGGACATGGGGATGTTTCCAGTATTCCCCGTGTTTCCCGGATTATCTGCCCCCTGCAGTCGCACAGCATTTGATGCTCCGTGCAGCCAGGTGCCACACGGAGCATATTTTCCTGCGTTCTGCCGGCTATTTACCCAGGTATTGACGCACACATTCGGCCAGTATGTCCGTACCGCGCTCAATCTGCTCTTTGCTCGGCATCGAATAGTTGAGGCGGACGCCGCGGTTGACCTTTTCGTCGTCGACCATAAAGCAGTTGCCCGGAACAATCGACACCTTCTGCTCGACCGTCAGCGCAGCAAGCGCCTTTCCATCCGAGCCTTCCGGCAGCTCCATCCAGACAAACAGACCGCCCTGCGGACGCGAGAACGTGACATCCTGCGGCAGCTTCTGCTCAAGGCAGCGCAGCATCAGGTCGCGCTTTTCGCGGTAAATTCCGCGCGCCTTTTCGATATGTGCGTCAAGGTCATAACGGCTCATGTATTCCGCCGCAACGACCTGGAAAAACAGATTGGTGTGAACGTCGGTCGCCTGCTTGCCGATTACCAGCTTGGCAATCAGATCGCGGTGGCCGATGGCATAGCCCAACCGGATGCCGGCCGACAAAATCTTGGAATAGGAGCCCGCGAACACGACGCGGCCCTCGGTATCCAGACTTTTGATATTGGGGACGTATTCCCCCTCATACCGAAGCTCGAAGTAGGGGTTGTCCTCCAGAATCAGAACATCATACTTCTGCGCGAGTGCCAGAATCGCACGGCGCTTTTCCAGGCTGGTCGTATAACCCGACGGATTCTGGAAAGTGGAAATGATGTAGATGAACTTGACGTTTTTCTCGGTCTTGAGGCAGTGCTCCAGTGCGTCGAGGTCCATGCCGTCGCTCTGCATGGGCACCGCGACCAGGTTGGCCTGGTAGGTGCGGAAGGTGTTGAGCGAGCCGATAAAGCTGGGGCCCTCGACAATGACCGTGTCACCGGGGTCGACCATAGCTTTTGTCAGCAAATCAATGGCCTGCTGTCCCCCGCTTGTGATAATGAGTTCATCCTGGTCGCCGCCCGTCTGGTACTTGCCGCGCATACGCGAAAAGCAAAGCTCGCGCAGGGGCTGATAGCCCTCAGACACACCGTACTGCAAAATACCGGCAATGCGGCTCTTATCCGCGAACAGGCTGTTTGCAATCTCACCCATCTCGTCGATGGGGAACGTCTCGGTTGACGGATTGCCGGCTGCAAAGGCGATCATGTCCGGCGTGACGCTTTTTAAGATTTCACGAATGACCGACGGCTTCAGGGTCAGCATTCTTTCTGAAAAGTGGAACTCCATGAATCTCTTCCTTTCAAGAGTGATTTGATTCCACAACACACGCTTCTATCTTACCATAATCGCGCTCAAAGGGCAAGCGCCTGAAAAGCCGCAGAACGGTATAATTGTAAATTATTTGCTAAGAATATGGGCAATATTTTGCCCAAGGAGGACGTCATGAACGCTCATCGCTTTCCCGCACAGGTCATCAGCTTTCTACTGGCACTAACCGTCATTTTCGCCGGCAGTACCTTGTATTACGGCATTCAGGCCGAACGCGCGCAGACGACCCTGTGGTACGGCCACGAAAAAGCCTATTCCGAACTGCTGGACAGCTTGTCCGAGCTGGACGCCGCATTGCAGAAAATCCAGTATACCGGCTCGCCGTCCACCATCTCGACTCTTTCCGCTCAAATCTGGCGTCAGTCCGAGTGCGCCAAAAGTGCACTGTCGCAGCTGCCCAGCTCTGAAGCCGGACTGGAAAAAACGCAGACCTTTATTGCTCGCACCGGCGATTACGCCTATTCCCTGCTGCGCGCGGCATCCCGCGGACAGTCAGTGACAGATGAACAGAAAGACGCTCTGGCCTCTCTCTGCCAGACCGCACAGAACCTGACCGGCGAGCTGAGCCTGCTCAAAGCCCGGCTGGATTCGGGCGTGCTTTCCTACGAGGCTGGTCCCAATAGTTCGGCACTGTCCGACAGCTTCCATACGGTTGAGCAGGAGTTCCCCGAATACGCGACGCTGGTTTATGACGGCCCCTTTTCCGAACATCTCGACAAGCAGAGCCCTTTGATGCTCGAGGGTCAAAGCGCTGTCACCGAGACACAGGCCCGCACAGCAGCTGCCCGGTTCTGCGGCCTGCCTGAAGAGAGTCTGAGCCTCTCTTACCAGGGCGGCGACCGCATCGAGTGCTACAGTTTTTCGACTGCTGACGGCATCAGTATCGATGTGACCCGGCTGGGTGGACTGGTCTACGCTCTGTCAGACCCGCGTGCAGTCGGCAGCGCCACTCTGAGTGACGAACAGGCTGTTGAGCGCGCCTCTGTATTTTTACAGGAGCACGGTTTCGGCAGCATGAAAGAGAGTTACTACACCCGCTTTGAAAACATGCTGACCATCAGCTTTTGCGCAACACAGGACAACGTCACCCTGTATCCGGACCTTGTCAAGGTCACGGTCGCGCTCGACGACGGCGGCGTCATAGGATTTGAAGCCCGGGGGTATCTGATGAGCCATCATACCCGCACGCTGAGTGAGCCGGTCATCTCTGAAGAGGATGCCCGTACCGCGGTCGATGACAGCCTGACCATTTTGTCCAGCGGTCTGGCCGTCATCCCCACCAGCGGCCAGTACGAACTTTTGTGCCGCGAGTTTATTTGTCAAACGCCTGACGGCATGCACGTCATCGTCTATATCAACGCCGAGACCGGCATTGAAGAAAATCTGCTCATGCTGATCGAAAGCGAAAACGGAACTCTCGCCCTGTAACCAACAAAAGCGTAAAGAAACGGAGAACAGCCGATCGGGCTGTTCTCCGTTTTTCATGTTTGCTGCATCAGCGTTCGAAGACTTTCAAGGTCATACACCGGCGGCCGGCAGGCTCCGTTTCGGCACAGGTAGTAGGCTGTACCCGTCTCCGGGATCTGATATCCTGCGGTTGACGGCGCGACCTGAGACAGCAGGCCGGCGTTGGCTCTGGTTTTTACGAGGATGTCTGTAAAGCCTTCAGACGCGATTGACAAAATCTCTTTTTCCAGCGGTCCGTTCACTGCACAGACCAGCGTTCCTCTGGGTTCAATGAATTCGAGCATGGCCAGCAGAGAAAAGCTGTATCCTGCCGGAT
>DVMR01000041.1 GCA_018714845.1 Candidatus Ventrousia excrementavium | reverse complement strand
TGATATACGGAGGGAGGGAAAAGTTATGTCAGAGATTCGTGTTAAGCCCGATGAATCGCTGGACAGCGCCCTGCGCCGCTTTAAGCGCTCCTGCGCCAAGTCCGGTGTGCTCTCCGAAGTCCGTAAAAGAGAACACTACGAAAGCCCCAGTGTCAAACGGCGCAAAAAGAGCGAGGCCGCTCGCGCAAAAAAAAGATCTTATCGCTGATTTTCAGGCGGTGTGCCATACGGCGCACCGCCTTTGTTCCGGACAAAACCAAAGACCGGCGGATTTTTCCGCCGGTCTTTTGCATTACCATTTGACGATTTTATAATAGGTTTTGGCTGTAAACCTGTAAACTGTAATATAGACCACCGCAAAGCACAGGCTGATGACTCCCATGCACGTCAGCGTAATGCCGATGTCATACAGCCAGAACAGCTCGAGCAGCCGCACCATGATGTTGACGGCAGCCGCTGTGTGCAGCAGTGCGCCGACGAGAGGCAGGAAAAAGACAATCAATACCTGCCGGTTGATGGTTGAACGCACCTCGGCGTCGCTCATGCCGACCTTTTGCATGATGGTGAAGCGCTCGCGGTCTTCCATGCCCTCGGACACCTGCTTGAAGTAAATGATGATGACGGTGTTGGTCAGGAACAGGATGGTAAAGAATACGCCGAGCACCAGCAGTCCGCCATAGGTGCCGAGCGAGGATGCACGGTCGGTAAAGATCGAGCGGAAATTGGTGCTGTAGGAATTGCCAGTCCTTGCGGACTGAGCAGAGTCGTAAAAGCGCTCTTCCAACTCTGCGGTAAAGGCGACTCCGTCATCCTGAGAAAGACCGATGTTAAAATACAGACATTCGTGCATGATGCGGGCCAGGTTTTCATCTGAGCTGTCGCCGAACAGGACGGCCAGGGCATGCCCCAGGGCTTGGTCATCGGCCGCGATAATCAAGACAGTGTCCTCTTTGATCAGGCCGTCGGCCAGAGACAGCGCGGGGACGCTGTCCAGATGCTCCAGCGTAAAGGCAGAGCCAAAGGAATCCTGGGCATATTGCAGCGAGCCTTCACTGCCGCCGAGCAGCAACAGCTCATCCGAGACCAGCAGATACTGGGTGCCAGCCAGCTGGTTGAACTGGTCTGCAGAAAAGAAGGCGGCTGATACCTCTTCGCCCGAAGTCGTCCAAAGATACGTGTCGTACCAGGTAAGCCGCGTCAAATCCTCCAAACTGGCGCCGTATTCTTCGGCAAGGCCGTGGGCGGTTTCGACTACTTCGTCTATGGCTGCGCTGCGTTTTTCGGGGTCAGTGGTCGACAGCTCGAGCATGATATCATAGGGGTCGGTGTCACGCAAAATGGCCTCTTGCCCGAAAAAGAGCGAGCAGCAGCCGCTCATGGTGATGATGACCATAGTCGACAAAATGCAGATGTTGGCAAGACCTGCGGCGTTTTGCTTCATGCGGTGTAAAAGTCCCGAGACGGCGACAAAATTGCGCGGCTGGTAATAGAACTTTTTGTTTTTGCGCAGGCGATTGAGAATGAAGACGCTGCCTGAGGTAAACAGGCACAGTGTGCCGACAATGACCAGCAGGACGGCCGGCCAGAAGCTGAGCAGCGCGATGGTGGGGATGGCGGACATCAGGCTGAGGGCATAGCCGCCGCCGAGGGTCAGAACGCCGAGAATGGTGATGGGGACCGTGAAGCGCGGCTTTTTTTCGCCTTTGGCCTCGCCATGCAGAAGGTCGATAGGCGAAGCGACCCGCACTTTAAAAATATTGTACAGGCAGGTCAGCAGGAAAATGACCAGAAACACGCCGGCAGTAGAAAGCAGGGCCGACAGCGTGGGGGAAAAGGTGCTGCCCGGCGCAAACGAGTGCATGGCCCGCATCAGAATGAGGAAAACCAGCTTGCCGAACACCGCGCCTGACACAAGCCCGAGCAGAAGCCCGCCGCCTGAAAGAATCAGGTTTTCCCAGAAGATAATGCGCCCGACGTGGCGCTTTTCCAGACCCAGTACGCCGTACAGGCCGAACTCGGTCTTGCGGCGCGACATGAGAAAGCTGTTGATGTACAGCATGTAAATAACGGTGAAAAAAGTCATCACGTTGATGCCGATGCTCAGCATCCCCTGCAGTGTGGGGCCGTAAATGACATTGGCAACGCTCTGAGAATCAATGAGGTTATAGATGATGAAAAACATGCCGGACAAAACGGCGGTGGCAAAAAAGTACGGCATGACCATGCGGCGGTTGCGCCGCAGGTTGCTGAGCGCCAGACGCAGGTAAAAGGCCTTACCCAATGTCCACACCCCCGTCAGACAAAACAGAAAGATTGGACACAATGCGGTCAAAAAACTCACGCCGGCCCATAGCACCGCGGTACAGCTGGCTGAACAGCCTGCCATCCTTGATAAACAGCACGCGCGAAGCATAACTGGCCGCCATTGAGCTGTGTGTGACCATCAGTATGGTCTGGCCCTGGGTGTTGAGGTCTTCAAAAATGCTGAGCAGCGCGGCGCTTGAGCGGCTGTCCAGCGCGCCGGTCGGCTCGTCGGCCAGCAGCAGCAGGGGATTGGTGATGGCGGCCCGGGCCACAGCTGCCCGCTGTTTTTCGCCGCCCGACACTTCGTAGGGAAACTTATCCAGAAGCGCAGTCAGGCCGAGCGAACGGGCCAGCGGCTCAAGGCGCTTTTCCATTTCGTGAACAGCGGTCTTCTGCAAAACCAGAGGCAGCAGAATGTTGTCCCGCAGGGTAAAGGTGTCGAGCAGGTTGAAGTCCTGAAAGACAAACCCGAGATTGTCACGGCGAAAGGCCGACAGCTCGCGATCGGGAATGGCGGAAAACGAGCGGTTTTCAAGACAGACGTCGCCGCTCGTCGGCTTGTCAAGGGATGCAATGATATTGAGCAGTGTTGTCTTGCCCGACCCGGACGCGCCCATAATGGCGACAAACTCGCCCTGATCGACAGAAAAGCCGACGTCTTCAAGCGCGACACACTGCCGTGCCCCCAGGCGGGTATTATAGACCTTTTTGACATGATTGACCTGTAAAAGCTTCATAATCTGGACCTCCGTATAAATGCCTGAGGAAGAGCCTTTTCTCATCCTCAGGCATTATCATACCAGAGCGGCAAGCGCCGTGCCATCGATTTACCTTACAATTCGGGCCGCAGGCTTACAAATTTGTAAGGCTGTCAGAGCAGGGAAGGGCAAGACGCACTGCCGTACCCTGTCCAGGAACCGACTCGACCGACAGTTCAATGGCAAGCCGGTCGGCGATCTCGTGCACCATAAACAGACCGATGCCTGACGCGCGCTTATCGGCCCGGCCGGATGTACCGGTGTAACCCTTTTCAAAAATGCGGGCAGCGTCCTCGGGCAAAATGCCGATGCCGTCGTCCCGAATGGTGATCGAGCGGTCGGCCAGCGTAATGGCCACACCGCCGCGGCTGGTGTATTTGACGGCGTTGGACAACAGCTGTTCAATGACGAAAGCAAGCCACTTTTCATCGGTTGCCGCCGTAAAACTGTCGCCCGTAATGGAGACGGACAGGCCTTTGTAGATAAAGAGCGAGGCGTATTTTTTGACGCATTCGCGCACAACGGGCAAAATGTCAGTGTCGCGGATAATCAGGTCGGTACTGATGTCCTGCAACTTGACATATTGCAGGGCCATTTCAACATACTGCTCAATCTTAAACAGCTCCTGCTCAAGCACAGCGCTGTCCGCTTTTCCGGCCTGCATGGCCAGGCGTATGGCCGCGATGGGGGTTTTTATCTGATGCAGCCACCGGGTGTAGTAAAAAAGCTGGTCAGCGTGAGCCGCTTCGAGCGCGCTCGTTTTACGGTTGAGCAGGCGGAACAGCTCCAGTGCGATGTCCTGGTAGACCTCTTCCAGAGGGCCGCTGGGAAGGGGAAAGTCATGCCGTACTGCGCTGATGTTTTGCAGGATGTCATCCAGCATGTGCATACGCCGCGCAAAAGAGCGGCTGTCAATGGCGACCCACAACGAGAACAGAAAACCGGCGATGAGCAGATAGTAAGACGCCGCGTCCAGTCCGCCGCTGTAAAGATAAAGCAGCAGGGTGAAAAACAGGCTGAATACGGCGAAAAAGGAGAAAATGACGCGCCGGTGACGCAGATATCTACGAATCATGAATACAGTACCCCAACCCCTTTCGGGTGACAATCACATCGTGCAGGCCAAGCTCGTCCAGCTTTTTTCGCAGACGGGCGATGTTGACGGTCAGCGTATTGTCGTCGACAAAGCTGTCGTCATCCCACAGAGCGCGCATCAGCTCTTCGCGCGATACGACGGTGTTTTTGCGCTCAAGCAGCGTGACCAGAATGCGGACCTCGTTGCGCGTCAGTTCAAGGGTCCGGTCCTGCCAGTGCAGTACGCCGGCACGTGCGTCAAGCTGTGCGCCGCGGACCTCGAGCGGCGGCGGAGCAGGTGCGTAGCTGTAAGCACGGCGCAGCAGGGCCGAGATTTTTGCCAGCAGGACTTCGGTGGAAAAGGGCTTTTGCACATAATCGTCGCCGCCCATGTTCATGGCCATGACAATATCCATATTATCCCCGCGTGAGGACAGAAACAGCACCGGCACATTGGATTGCAGGCGGATTTCACGGCACCAGTGAAATCCGTCGTAAAAGGGAAGTGAAATGTCAAGCAGAACCAGCTGCGGGTCAAAGTCGCGAAAGGTGTCGAGCACATGCTGAAAGTCGTCGGCCGCCCGCGCTTCATATCCCCAGCGTGACAGACATTCGCACAAAAGGGGCGCAATGGTGGCGTCGTCTTCAACAATGAGGACCTTGTACATGGATATCCCCCTTTGAAAACAGTCGAGAGCAGTCTTTATTGTATCACATCTGCCAAAAGAAAACGACCCTGAATATGGCGCTTTCGGGGAACTGCCAAAGGCGTTTTTTTACCGTTGACAGCCGGGCCCTGCTGTGCTACCCTACTGTAGGAACTTTCAGTGCAGAGGGGGCGCCGTCATGCGGCGTATGATCGATCTGGGCAGCGGCCCGGTTTTAAAGGTGGTGCTGCGGCTTTCCATCCCCACCATGTTGGCGCAGCTGGTCAACGTGCTGTACAGCATTGTCGACCGCATGTACATCGGGGCCGGTGTCGGCGACCTGGCTTTGGCCGGCGTCGGTGTGTGCGGGCCCATTGTCACTTTTATGGCGTCTTTTGCGACGCTGGTCGGCATGGGCGGCTCGCCCAACGTCGCCATGCGCATGGGCGAGGGAAAGGACGACGAGGCTCGCCACATCCTGTGGAACGGCTTTGTCATGCTGCTGGCGCTTTCCGTTGTTCTGACGACGGTATTTCTGCTGGGGCGCACTCAGCTTCTCATGTGGTTTGGCGCGTCCAGCGAAACATTTTCCTATGCAAACACTTATCTGACCATTTACACAGCAGGCACCTTTTTTGCCCTGATGGCGGGCGGCATGAACAGCTTTCTCATCTGTCAGGGCTTTTCCGGACTGGGCATGCTGACCGTCATGCTGGGCGCTGTGCTCAATATCGTGCTTGACCCGGTCTTTATTTTTGTGTTTGACATGGGCGTTGCCGGCGCGGCGCTGGCCAGCGTCATCTCGCAGGCGGCTTCATGTGTTTGGGTGCTGTGCGCACTGCGCAGCAAAAATGTGCGCGTGCGTCTGCAGCCAAGCGGCTTTTCGTGGAAGGCGGTCGGAAAAATCGCGCGCTTTGGCTTTTCGCCTTTTCTCATCATCGCACTGGACAGCGTGCTGTTTATCGCCCTGAATGCTGTTTTACAGCGTTACGGCGGTCCGGGCGAGGGGGACATTCTGGTCACCTGTGCGACCATTGTGCAGAGTTATTACCTGATTATCTCCATGCCCATGAGCGGACTGACCTCGGGCTGCCAGCCGGTTGTCAGCTATAATTATGGGGCCGGCAATATTCCGCGCATCAAGCAGGCCATTAAGACCGTCGTGGGCCTCGACCTGATTTTCTGTGCGGTTGTTCTGGTCGGGACTCACCTGTTTTCCATTTATTTTGTCCGCCTGTTTACCCAAAGTGCTGAAATCGCCGCCCGGACCGTGCAGTACAACAAGATTTTTACCTGCATGATTCTGCCGCTCGCCGTGCAGTACGCTTTAGTCGACGAAACAACGGCGGTCGGGTATGTGCGGCTGTCCTGTTTTTGCTCGATGTTCCGCAAGGCGCTGTTCCTCATCATGGTCATGGCGCTGCCCGCCGTGCTGGGGACTGCGGAATCGGTTTTCTGGGCAGAGCCCATTGTCGACCTTGTCGCGGCGGTGGTAACGACTACGTTGTTTTTGCGCCTGGTGCCGCAGCATCTGGCCCGGCGTGAAAACCAGCTGCGGAAAATACCTTCATGACAAGAAAGACCGCCGGCTTTTACCGGCGGTCTTTTGATTTTTCCTTACAGGCTGTGCTTGACACGGTCGTGTTCTTCGGCGCGCTTGGCGTCGTTCCAGCGGTCCATGGTGCCGACCAGATAGCCGGTGATGCGGCGGATACGCTCAAAGGGCACGGTGGTCAGCTCGTAGCTTTCCTTGCATTCGTCGCCGTCCAGGCGCTCAAATGTGATTTCTTTGATGGCGCGGGCGGGGTTTTCCTGTAAAATGGCATGGATCTCAGAGTCGACAAACTCTTTGGGAACCTGGCCGATGACATTGACTTTCATGATTTTCACCTCTGAGACAAGCATACCAGAAAACCATGGAAATTGCAAGAGAAAAATCTATATTTTGTGCCTATATTTCGGTTATGACCATATATGTTGTGAGGCCGTGCTTAAACATTGGGCATTTTGGCAGTCGGCATCATCAAGACCTTGCCGGTGCCGCGGTAGACGTTGACAAGGCCTTCGCCTGATGCGGCCGAGCCGATGAGCGATTTTCCCGAGCGCTCGACGGTGAAGTTCAGGCTGGCGCTCCACGCTATGGCGTAGTTGCCGTCAACCTTGAGCACGTCGTCCTGCAAAGTAATCTCAATCAGCTCTTCCATGGGGCAGTCAGATTCGATGCAGAAAATGCCGCGACCGTTGAGGCTGAGGTTGAACAGTCCTTCGCCGCCGGCCAGGGCCGACGATACATTGGAGCGCATGACGGCTTTATGCTGCAGGCTGGAGTCGCAGGCGAGAAACAGGCCGTCATCGAGTACGACAGCGCCGTTCCAGTCGGATGCATCGAGCAGAATCAGGTGCTTGTACGTCGGTTCCAGAACAAGGATTCCGCTGCCTGTGTATTCCGGCTTGATGACCGATTCGCCTGAGGCCTTGCCGCGCACTGCCTTGCTCAGCAAATCACCCACGCCCTTGACGCCCGTTGTGGCGTTGACGTCGCCCAACATCCACTGCATTGCGCCGGCCTGCACCGTGACGCCGGCAGACCTGCTCATGTCACATACAAGCTGCCGCTTGCGCACGTTCATCTGCGCACAGTAATAGGCATTGATGGCTGACCCCGGTGTAACACTCAGGTCGCGCTGGTATTCGATGACGGAAAAGGGGCCCTTTTGGTCGAGTGTTTTGACGTCGTCATTGTCCATGAAATTTTTTACCTGATACATCATCATGCAGCCTCACTTTGCTCGTGATTTTCATGCCCATTATAGCGCAGGCCGTGGGTCGAATGCAAGAGATGCAGCCTGAACAGTTTGCCTGGCCACACAAAAAGAGCAGCCGGCTCCGGCTGCTTTGCAGGATTTATTTTTGTTCAAGCAGGTCGATGATTTTGGCAATGCCCCAAAAAAGCATCCCGCCGGCAAAGGCGAAAAACCAGGTGACAACAGCGTCAATCACCACAAAGCGATAGGTGACGACGCCATCAACAGTAAACATCTGATTACCTGCGTCATAGCCCACAAAGGCCCCAACCACAAAAATCAGCACAGCGAGAACCCGCAGTATGTTTTTGACAGAGAGCTTTTGCATTGGATGCACCTCGCAATCTTATTTTATTATGCAGCCAGTATACCATGATGAATGGCCAAAGGTCAAGGAATCCTTGAGCGCATGGGCCGTTTATGGTACAATAAATAAATCACAGCTTTGAAAGGAGCAACCTGTTTGGAAGAGCTGATTGCGCGCCTGGCGCGCGAGCTGGGACGCCGGCCTGAGCATGTGCAGAATGTCGTTCAGCTGCTGGACGAGGGCAACACCATTCCCTTTATTGCCCGCTACCGCAAGGAGATGCACGGCACAATGGACGACCAGACGCTGCGCGAGCTGGCCGAACGGCTGCAATATCTGCGCGGTCTGGACAAGCGCCGCGAAGAGGTCAGGGCAGCCATCGAAGCGCAGGGAAAACTGACGCCCGAACTGAGCGAAAGCATTGACCGGGCCGAGACGCTGGCCCGCATTGAAGACCTTTATCGCCCTTATAAGCAAAAGCGCCGGACCCGGGCCAGCGTCGCGCGTGAACGCGGGTTGGAGCCGCTGGCCGTCATTATTCGCGCGCAGCAGAAAAATAGCGGCACGCCGCTCGAGCGCGCCGCTGCCTTTGTGGACCCGGAAAAAGAAGTGAATACCCCTGAGGATGCGCTGCAGGGGGCGCTTGATATCATCGCTGAGGACCTTTCGGACGATGCGGCCATTCGTGATGCGCTGCGCCGCCTGCTGGAGAAGCAGGGCGAGCTGTGTTCGCGCGCTGCCGGAGACGAGGATTCGGTCTATCGGCTGTATTACGATTTTACGGCTCCGCTGCGCCGCATACAGGGACATCAGATTTTGGCCATCAACCGCGGCGAACGCGAGGAGCGTCTCAAGGTCGACGTCAGGCTTGAGCGCCAGCCGGCGCTCGACATCCTGTACCGCGCCGCCCTGCGCGGAAGCGGACCGATGACCGATGCTGTGCGCGCCGCGTGCGATGATTCGTACGACCGGCTGATTTTTCCGTCGCTGGAGCGTGAAATGCGCACAGCGCTGACCGAACGCGCAAGCGACGGAGCCATAAAAATGTTCGCCCTCAACCTGCGTCCGCTGCTCATGCAACCGCCGGTCCGGGGCAAGGTCACCATGGGGTTGGACCCCGGGTTCCGCACAGGCTGCAAGGTGGCCGTCGTCGACAGCACCGGCAAGGTGCTCGATACGGGCGTCATCTATCCCACGCAGCCGCACAACAAGGTCCGCGAGGCAAAAGCGGTGCTCAAAAAGCTGATTGCCGCCCACGGCGTGCAGTGCATTGCCATCGGCAATGGCACCGCCTCGCGCGAGACCGAGCAGGTGGTGGCAGAGCTTCTGCGCGAGCCGGAGTGCAGGGGCGTGGCTTATATGATTGTCAGTGAGGCCGGCGCATCGGTCTATTCGGCGTCGCCGCTGGCGGCTGAGGAGTTCCCGGAATACGATGTTTCGCTGCGCTCGGCGGTCTCTATCGCCCGGCGCCTGCAGGATCCGCTGGCAGAGCTGGTCAAAATTGACCCCAAGGCCATTGGCGTCGGACAATACCAGCACGACATGCCGCAGGCCCGGCTGGGCGAGGCACTGGACGGCGTGGTCGAAAGCTGCGTCAACAGCGTGGGTGTGGACCTCAATACGGCCTCGGCGCCGCTTTTGGCACGCGTTGCCGGGCTTGGTCCGGCGGTGGCCAAAAATATCGTCCGTTACCGCGAGGAAAACGGCGCGTTCACCGCGCGCAGGCAGCTGTTAAAGGTGTCCAAGCTGGGCCCCAAGGCATTTCAGCAGTGCGCCGGCTTTCTTCGCGTGCCGGAAAGTGAAAACGTGTTTGACAACACCGGCGTTCACCCTGAAAGCTATGACGCGGCCCAAAAGCTGCTAGTGCTGTGCGGCTGCACGCCGGAAGCGGCGCGCGGGGGCATTCCCGATTTGGATGCGCGCGTTGCGGCTCTGGGCGAGCAAAAGGCGGCCGAGACCTGCGGCGTGGGGTTGCCGACCCTGCGCGACGTGGTGCGCGAGCTGCAAAAACCGGGCCGTGACATTCGTGACGAACTGCCGCCCCCGATGCTGCGCACGGACGTACTCGAGCTCAAGGACCTCAAGCCGGGCATGGAGCTGCGCGGGACAGTGCGCAATGTCATTGATTTCGGCGCCTTTGTCGACATCGGCGTGCATCAGGACGGACTGGTGCACATCTCACAGCTGTGCGACCGGTATGTTCGTCATCCGTCCGAGGTCGTGACGGTGGGGGACGTCGTCACCGTATGGGTCCTGGAATGTGACGTCAAGCGCGGCCGCATCTCGCTGACCATGAAAAAGCCGAAATGAGGGTATACGGATGAAAACAGCGGTCATTTATGCGTCACGCTATGGCTATACCAGACAGTATGCCGAGTGGCTTGCCGACGATTTGGGAGCAGACCTGTTCGATGTGCGCGCGGTTCGCGCCGGACTGATTGAACAGTATGATATACTGGTATTGGGGGGCGGCGTTTACGCTGGCAAGCTAAACGGCATTGAATGGTTTGCCGGAAATGCAGAACATCTGTGCGGTAAAAAACTCATCTATTTTGCAGTCGGGCTGCGCAACCCCGATATGCCGGAGACGGAAGAAGCGGTGCGCCAAAGCCTGCACAGGCAGCTGCCGGAAAATCTGTGTGGACAGGTGCATCTGTTTTGCCTGCATGGCGGCCTGGATGACAAAAAGCTGTCTTTTGTCCACCGCGCAATGATGCGTGTGATGAAAGCGTCACTGCGACGGAAACCGGTGAATGAACGCTCAGCAGAAGACAACGACATTTTGACTGGCCGGGCCGATTACCTGGACCGGGCAGCACTGGCGCCCATTGCCGCTTTCTGCCGGGAATAACGGCTGCAGCTGCCGGGCAGTGTATTTTTTAGTTGAAAAACGGTCACATTATCGTTAGAATAAAAAAGGAGAATGAAATGTGATCGAGCTGCTTCATATCAGTAAGACCTACCGGCAGGGAACGCAATCTGTGCATGCGTTGAGGGACGTGAGCTTTTCCGTACAGAGCGGAGAATTTGTCGCCGTCATCGGCGCGTCGGGCAGTGGAAAGTCGACGCTGATGAACATTGTCGGCTGTCTGGACGAGCCGACAGAGGGACAGTACAGCCTGTTTGGCATACCGGTGGAACAGCTTCGCGGGCCGCGGCTGGCCGCTGTGCGCAACCGCGAGATAGGGTTTGTTTTTCAGCAC
Source organism: Candidatus Ventrousia excrementavium (assembly GCA_018714845.1). GTDB lineage: Bacteria > Bacillota > Clostridia > Oscillospirales > Butyricicoccaceae > Ventrousia > Ventrousia excrementavium. The sequence continues at coordinate 5,970 of DVMR01000041.1, read as the reverse complement.
TTCAACCTGGTGCACGGCATGTCTGCCCTGAAAAACGTCGAGCTTCCGCTTGTTTTCCGCGGTGAGTCGCCTGCCGTACGGCGGGAAAAGGCTGAGCACGCCCTGCGTCTGGTGGGGCTGGAAAAGCGTATGGAGCATGTTCCGTCCCAGCTGTCCGGCGGGCAGCAGCAGCGGGTTGCCATTGCGCGGGCGCTGGTCGGACAGCCGCGAATCATACTGGCAGACGAGCCGACCGGCAACCTTGACGTACCGGCGGCCGCGGGGGTCATGGAGCTGCTTGAGGGCATTCATCAGGAAGGCCGGACCGTTGTGCTCATCACGCACGACCCGGCTGTCGCAGCCCGTGCAGGGCGCATTGTGCGCATGGAAAATGGCCGCATTACGGCCTGTTAAAAAAGAAAGGGGAGACGGACCATGAACAGAAGGGACAAGCAGAATTATTATCTGGATATCGCGCAGACCGTGCTCGAACGCGGTACCTGTCTGCGCCGCAACGTGGGCGCCATTATTGTCAAAAACGACGTCATCATTTCGACCGGTTATGCCGGCGCGCCGCGCGGGCGTGCCAACTGCACCGATTTGGGCACCTGCCGGCGCGAACAGCTGGGCATCCCCCGCGGTCAGCGGTACGAGATGTGCCGCTCTGTCCACGCCGAGGCCAATGCCATCATCGCCGCATCGCGCGAGGAAATGCTGGGCGCGACGCTGTATCTGGCCATGAAAGACGTTGCAACCGGCAAGCTGGTGCCCGACGCCAGCCCGTGTAACATGTGCCGCCGCCTCATCATCAACGCTGGCATCGAAACTGTCGTCGTGCGCAACACTGAGGACGAATACACGGTTTACCCGGTGTCCAGGTGGATTGAAGAAGACGATATCCTGCCGGAAGACCAGCTCAATACATATTAAGCGCATCCGGTCCGAATGAAAGTGATGGAAAAGGAGAGCATGTCTATGGAAGTGCTGCTCAGACCGGTGACGCCGGAATACCTGGATGCCGCCCTGCGCGTCGAGCAGGGGGCCATGCAGAATCACTGCTATCTGGCAGATGTTTATGAGTATTATCTGACGACTGCAGGCGAACTGACCGGCGCCTTTGTCGACGGAGAGCTGGCCGGCATCGGCAAGCTGACAGTGCTGTGGGATGGCTCCGGCTGGCTGGAAACACTGCGCGTTGCGCCCCAGTGGCAGCGCCGAGGCGTGGGAACGGCTATCTATCACCGGTATATGGAGCAGGCGGCGCAGCTGCGCTGTCCCTATCTTCGCATGTATACAGGTGCAAAGAACGTCGCAAGCGCCGGGCTGGCCCGCAGGTTTGGGCTGGAGACGGCCATGCTGTTCCGCGAATACGCCCTGCCGGCGTCGCCGGAACAGGAGGATGGAGCCGGGTTTGCGCCGGTTCCGGCAGACGAGGCGGCAGAGCTTTTGGTGCCCTGGGCCAGGCGGTACAATGGATATCTGGTCATGAACCGCACTTTTTATCGCTTCAACGAGCAGACCTGCCGCGGCCTGGCGCAAAACGGCCGCGTGTGGCGGCATGAAGCGTCGGGAACCGTCATGGTCGCAGGCGCGCGGTTTCAGTCCGATAAGGGCCTGCACATCGCACTGCTCGAAGGGGACCGCGCCCGCGGTCTGGCATTTGCACAGCTGCTTGCGCGCCAGCGCGGTGCAGGGCGGCTGGTGTGCAATTTTGCGCTGGAAAACGCTGAGCTTGAGAGCTTTGTCAGGCAAAACGGCTTCGCTGTCACCGGCGGAGACCTTATGACAATGGAAATCAGGCTGTAGTCAGCCGGTCAAACGCTATGGAAGCATTGAAAAACAGCCGGAATGGGATGTTTGTCCCGTTCCGGCTGTTTGTGCTGTATGCGTTAAAACAGACTGAGCTGCTGTACGGCACGGACACGGCTCCGGGCTTTTTCGCGCACGACATCCTGCGGAAGCTCGTCTGTAAAGGGAGAGGGAGCGGCGGAACAAGTCAGAATCAGTTCGTCGCGCGCCCGCGTCATGCCCACATAGAACAGGCGGCGCTCTTCGGCCTCATCGGTCGGATGACCGGCCGATTCCAGGGGAAGAAAACCGGACGTCAGCCCGGCCACAAAGACAGCCGGAAACTCGAGACCCTTAGAGCCGTGCAGGGTCATGAGCCGCACAGCGCCTGAGGCCCAGCCTTTCCCCGCGGCACGGCGCAGGTCGGGTTCCTGCCCCATCACCTGCGTCTGCCAAAGCTCGGCAAAGCTGCTTTGGAACACCGCGCTGTCCCGCAACTTCATCAGGGACGGCGATGCGCCGTAATGCTCTATCCACCGTTCGGCCAGAACACGCGGCTTTTCTGCCTTGAGCAGGGGAAGCCATTGCCCGGCCTGGTCCAGCCAGGCGTTCAGCAGGCCATACCCGCCCAGCGTTCCGCGCAGGGCTTCAGCATCAAAGACCGTCTGCTTCTGGCACTGGACACATGCCTTTTCGATAAGATCTGCCGGGCAGTCCCACAAAAGCCGCAGAGCGGTTTTAAGAGCAGCTTCGTCAGACGGGACCTGCAAAGACCGGAAAAAGGCGAGAAATCCCCGGACGTCGGTTTCGGACCAAAAGTCCTCGCGGCCGCTGATGACGCAGGGAATGTCGTCATGGCACAGGCATTTTTCAATCAGCTCGAGCTGCCGGTGCGTGCGGCACAAAACCGCAATATCCGAAAACGCCAGCACCGGCCGTTCAAGGTCCATTGTCTGTGCTTCCAGCATATCGACGCCGCCCGTCATACGCCCGATTTCTTTGGCGATAAAGACGCCTTCGGAAAAGCTGTCGTCTGCCTGTACAAGGCGTACGTCCGGCCCGGGTGTGCGATGGGGGTGCAGCAGGCGCGGCGGACCAGGGTTGTGCCCGATGACCGCCGCAGCAGCGCGCAGGATGGCTGGGGAAGAACGATAGTTTTCCGTCAGCCGAATCTCGCGGGTGTCGGGAAAATCCTCTCGCAGGCGCTCAAAGCACTGTGTGGAAGCGCCGCGGAAACCATAAATGGACTGGTCCGGGTCGCCGATGACGAACAGGCTTTGGCCGCTTTCATGCCACGACCGCACCAGCTCATACTGGATGTCATTGATATCCTGAAACTCGTCGACCAGCAGGTGTGTAAAGCAGCGGCGGCCGGCGGCGTCTGCCTTGCGTCCCCGGATGAGCAAATCGTCAAAATCCAGTGCATCCAGAGCGCGAAGCCGTGCGCAGTAAGCGTCATAAAGGGCTTCATCCAGTTCAGCCTCGTCAAATGACGCGCCGTTTTTGATTTGGGACACCGCCTGCAGCAGCCGCCGCGGCGCGGTCTTCTGTCCGGCAGAACGCAGAACATCCTCGGCAATCGTCAGCGCGTCGCCCTGGCTGATCAGCCGCACATCTCCCAGCAGCTTGAGGCAGACTGCGTGAAAGGTGCCGATGGTCGTGGCTGAGACGGCCCGTTTGCCGCCCAGCATTTTTTCCAGGCGGGTGCGCATTTCGCTTGCCGCCTGATTGGTAAAGGTCACGGCGGTGATTTCGCCGGGGCGGGCGCCCTGTACGCGGATGAGGTGAGCAATGCGGTCAACCAGAGTGTGTGTCTTGCCGGTTCCGGGACCGGCCATTACAGCTACACGTGCCTCGCAGGCACAGATGGCATTTTGCTGCGCCTCGTTGGGCTGCGATTCGCCCGGCGCAGGCGCATGGACGGCTTCGGCGGCCTGGGCGGATTTTTTCAGGGGTCGGCGGGAGCGGGGCTTTTTAACCGGCATGTCTGCGCCGAACAGCGACATTTGCCCGCTGTACTGCTCGATTTCCGCGGGGGTCAGCAACGAGATGGTCCCATATTCGCCGTCAAACCCCGGTCGGCGCTCAACCTGCCCGCAGCGCAGGCGGCGGATGCCCTCAGCCACGCAGGGGCCGGCGACCCGTTCAATTTCTTCGGCAGGAAGGTCCCGCAGGATGGAAAATTCGGCCCCCAGCGTATGCAGCATATGCTCGTACAGCTCGAGCACCTTTTTGCTGCCGGCCGAGACGCCGGTCGAGGCGGCGATGACCTCGGGCAGCGGGGCCAGGCTTTCAAAGTGGCGGGCGCTGTCAGGCCGCACGCCAGCTGGGCGGTCGGCCAGCTCCTCGACACGGTGCTCCACGCCGATGGTCAGCTTTTTGCCGCATACCGGGCACAGCCCATTCCGCTCGGCGGTCTCAGCGGGCGTCAGGCAAACCCCGCAACTGCGGTGGCCGTCCAGATGATATTTGCCCTCTTCGGGAAAAAACTCGATGGTGCCCTCAAAGCCTTCACCGGTGCGCACGGCGTTTGTCAGACCGGAATAAGAGAGGTCTGCACTCAGCAGGTTGGCTTCGCGGCCCAGCCTGGCGGGGGAGTGCGCATCAGAGTTTGATATCAGGGTCAGCTTGTCCAGCGAGGACACACGCCAGTTCATCGGCGGGTCAGAGGACAGGCCGGTTTCGACGGCATGGATGTATGGCGTCAGGTCGCCAAAGCATTCTTCGATGGAGTCAAAGCCGGAAAAAGCGCCAAACATGGCAAAGTGCGGGGTCCAGATATGGGCGGGCACCAGTTCGGCGTCCGGACAGGCATCAAGAGTCAATTCCAGCAGGTCGCGGCTGTCCAGTCCGAGAATGGGGCGTCCGTCAGAGCGAATGTTGCCGACCGCTTCGAGCCGTGCAGAAAGCTCGTCTGCTGCATCCAGAGAGGGCAGCAGAATCAGGTGGTGGACCTTGCGCGTCCGGCCGTGCCGTTTGTAGATGCAGCTGATTTCGCCGGTGATGATAAAGCGGGGGCGTCCATCCGGCGCTTCCTGAGGCAGGCGCAGCTCGTCGCGAAGAATGTACAGGCCGTTGCCGTCAGGTATCAGCTGCTGGCGAAGCTCGGCTCTCCACGCCGGATGTGTGAAGTCGCCGGTGCCCACGAGTGCAATGCCCTTGCACCGCGCCCACCAGTCCAGATGCGGCAGGTCGCCGTCGCGGCTGGTAGCCCGGGAAAAGCGAGAATGAATGTGCAAATCAGCAATGTACATGGCAGCGCCCCCTGGTCACGAGATGTCTTTATTATAGTGTTTTTTTGCCGGGGACGCAAGGCAGGAGCGGGTGTGACAGGCAGAATTACAGGGGCATAGCGGCATCCCAGATGTCGAAATACCACGGATCGCCTGGAGAAATATCTGTAAAGGGGAATGACATTACAGCACTGAAAGAATCAGGATCCGGCGTCCGGCCGAGTAGGATATTGATGGACTGTACAGCCTCGCCGCGCGTCAGCGTATCATCTGGCCGAAATGCTCCGGATTCATCCGTGTATAGCCAATCACCTTTACAGGCTGTCACAACATGTGTGTAAGCCCAGTGGTCGGGTGAAAGGTCGGGAAAATCCAGCCTGGAAGCAGACGCCGTACACAAACGGGCCGTCATAGCGGCGAATTCCGCCCGTGTGATGGGAACTTCAGGCTGGAAACACCCGTTGCCGGTGCCTTGTACGATGCCCAGTTCGGTCAGCGCAGATATGGCCGGTTCATACCATGCGCCATCAGGGACATCGACGTAGCTGTTGACGGCATGGGCGGGCGGTTCGCGCAACAGGCGGAACAGCATGACGCAGATTTCAGCACGGGTCGGCGCTTGCGTTGGATGAAACAGACCGTCCGTGCTGACTGTGATATAGGGAAGGTGCTGCTCTACGGCCAAAAGCCGCTCGGCACCGTCAGCATGCACCGGCCGGGGTTCAGGCTCCGGTACAGTTTCCGGCTCGGTCTCGGGACGGGATTCAGGTTCCCGGTCAGGCTTGGGGTCCCGGTCGGGCCGAGGCTGCGGTTCCGGTTCAGGTTCCGGTTCGGGCTCAGGTTCCGGTTCGGGCTCAGGTTCCGGTTCGGGCTCAGGTTCCGGTTCAGGCTCAGGTTCCGGTTCAGGCTCGGGCTCCGGTTCAGGCTCGGGCTCAGGTTCGGGCTCAGGCTCCGGTTCGGGCTCAGGCTC
>DVMR01000040.1 GCA_018714845.1 Candidatus Ventrousia excrementavium | reverse complement strand
CGCTGACCCCGCGGCCGACGCTGTCGTCACCGGCGGCAACGCCAACATGGTCATCCACCTGCCCAAGATGGATAAAGTCATCGGCATGCTCGACTATGTCGACGTCATCGCCGGCGGCCACGAGGGCAGCCTGAAGGAAGACGGCACCATCGAGGCTGAGCTGCAGGTTATCACCGGCGCCACCAACGAGATGGGCTTCAATAAGCTGAGCGCCAGATAACGGGAAGGAGGAAACTGTAATGAGCTTTCGTGTAGTACACTATATCAACCAGTTCTTCGCCCAGATCGGCGGCGAGGAAATGGCTCACGTCGCTCCTGAAAAGCGCGAGGGTCCTGTCGGCCCCGGCACCGCTTTCAACACCGCTTTCAAGGGCGAGGCTGAGGTTGTCGCCACCATCGTCTGCGGCGACTCCTATTTTGCCGAGCACGAGAAGGAAGCCAAAGAGCAGATTCTGGCCTGGGTCAAAGAGCTCAACCCCGATCTGTTCATCGCTGGCCCTGCCTTCAACGCCGGCCGCTACGGCTATGCCTGCGCCAACATCTGTAAGGCTGTGCAGGACGAGCTGGGCATCAAGGTCCTGACCGGTATGTACGAAGAGAACCCCGGCGCCGACCTGAAGGACAAGATTCTGATTGTCGCCACCACCAACAGCGCCGCCGGCATGCGCAAGGCTGCCCCGACCATGGCTGCCCTGGCCCTCAAGCTGATGAAGAATGAGGAGCTGGGCGCTTCGTGCGAGGACGGCTATATGCCCAACGGTATCCGCCGCAACTTCTTTGAGAAAGAGCGCGGCTCGACCCGTGCCGTCAAGATGCTGCTTAACAAGCTGGCCGGCAAGCCCTTCACCACCGAGTATCCCATGCCGTCCTTTGACCGCGTGCCCCCCAATCCTGCTGTCAAGGACCTGAGCAAGGCCACCATCGCCCTGTGCACCTCGGGCGGCATCGTGCCCAAGGGCAACCCCGACCACATCGAGTCCTCGTCGGCTTCGCACTATGGCGAGTATGACATCACCGGTGTTAACGACCTGACCGCTGAGACCTATGAGACCGCTCACGGCGGCTATGACCCGGTCTATGCCAACGAAGATCCTGACCGTGTTCTGCCTGTCGACGTTATGCGCGACCTTGAAAAGGAAGGCAAAATCGGCAAGCTGCACAACCTGTTCTACACCACTGTCGGCAACGGCACCGCCGTCGCCTCGGCCAAGAAGTTCGCGGCCGAATATGCTCAGAAGCTGCTCTCTGCCGGCGTTGACGCCGTCATCATGACCAGCACCTGAGGCACCTGTACTCGTTGCGGTGCAACGATGGTTAAAGAGATCGAGCGCGCGGGCATTCCTGTTGTCCACATGTGCACGGTCACCCCGATTTCCATGACGGTCGGCGCCAACCGTATTGTCCCGACCATCGCCATTCCTCACCCGCTGGGCAATCCCGCCCTCACCCATGAGGAAGAGAAGGTCCTCCGCCGCAAGCTGGTCGAGACTGCTTTGCAGGCTCTGGCCACCGAGGTTGAAGACCAGACCATTTTCGAGCCTAAGCTCTAAGAGCCTTTTTCGGGCATGTCAGGGCTAATGCCCTGACATGCCCCATCCCCCGCAGCACCCTTACAGACCTGTTTTTGGCCGCAGGACCCGGCGCCGTCTGGCAGCCGCCCGCGGCCCCCGATATTGGAAGCATTCGGGTTTTGCCCGATTAAAATATAAAATCTATAAAAATATTATTCAGGGAGTGCAACAGCTATGAGCAAGATTTATGATGTAGCCATCCTGGGCGCGGGGCCTGCCGGACTTTCGGCTGGTATCTACGCCGGCCGCAGCCGCTTGGATACCGTTATTGTTGAGAAAGGCCAGGACGGCGGCCAGATCGCCATTACCGATGATATCGAAAACTATCCCGGTCAGGGGCCCGAGGGTGAGAGCGGCCCCGCTCTGATTGCCCGCATGACTGCTCAGGCCGCCAAGTTCGGTGTCGAGCGCGTCAGCGATGTCGTCAAGGAGGTCGTTGTTGAAGGCCCGGTCAAAAAGCTGATCTGCGGCAAGCAGACCATTGAGGCCAAGACCCTTATCATCGCCACCGGCGCCACTGCCAAGCCCATCGGCTGCAAGCGTGAAGGCGAGTTCATGGGCCGCGGCGTGTCCTACTGCGCTACCTGCGATGCCAACTTCTTTGAAGATTTTGAGGTCTATGTTGTCGGCGGCGGCGATTCGGCCATTCAGGAAGCGCTGTACCTGACCAAGTTTGCCCGCAAGGTCACCGTCATCCACCGCCGCGACGAGCTGCGTGCCGCCAAGTCGCTGCAGGAGCGTGCCTTTGCCAATCCGAAGATTGAGTTTATGTGGAACACCGTTGTCGAAGAGCTGCACGGCGATGACATCCTGTCCGGCATGACGGTCAAGGACACCAAGACCGGCGAGCTGCGCGAAATCAAGGCTGACGAGGAAGATGGAATGTTCGGCCTGTTCGGCTTCATCGGCTACAACCCCAAGAGCGAGCTGGTTGAAGGCAAGCTCGAGCTGGAAAACGGCTATATCAAGACCGATGAGAACATGCACACCTCGGTGCCCGGCGTGTTCGCGGCCGGCGACATCCGCGTCAAGAGCCTGCGCCAGGTCATCACGGCTGCGGCTGACGGCGCCATTGCCGCTGTCCAGGCTGAGCACTATATCCAGAATCAGCACTAAGTAATTTTTGACCCGCAAGGGAATTAACAGGAGGAGATTATCATGCTGGAACTGACAAAGGACAACTTCCAGGCTGAGGTTCTGGAAGGCGAAGGAACTATTCTGGTCGACTTTTTCGGCGACGGCTGCGTGCCCTGCGCCGCTCTGATGCCCCATATCCACGGCTTTGAAGAAGTTTACGGCGACAAGATCAAGTTCTGCTCGCTCAACACCACCAAGGCCCGCCGCCTGGCCATTGGCCAGAAGATTCTCGGCCTGCCCGTCATCGCCATCTACAAGGGCGGCGAGAAGGTTGCCGAGTGCGTCAAGGACGACGCCACTCCCGAGAACGTCGAAAAGATGATCAAGGAGTACTACGGCAAATAAGCCTGTCTGCACAGACAGCCCGGGGCATAGTGCCCCGCCCCGCTTATGCGTATCCCCCCGCAAGGGGTTTACGGACATGGCGGTACGCCGCCGTGTAAAATCTAGAAAAGGAGGAGAAGATTCATGAGCATTTTGAGCGGCAAAAAAGTCATCATTATCGGCGACCGTGACGGCATTCCCGGCCCGGCCATCGAAGAATGTGCCAAAACAGCCGGAGCAGATGTCGTGTACTCCTCGACGGAGTGCTTCGTCTGAACCGCCGCCGGTGCAATGGACCTGGAAAACCAGAAGCGCGTTAAGGATTTGTCTGAAGAATACGGCCCCGAGAACATTGTTGTTCTGCTGGGCGCCGCAGAGGCAGAGGCATCTGGTTTGGCTGCTGAGACGGTTACCAATGGTGACCCGACGTATGCAGGTCCGTTGACAGGAGTCTCGTTGGGACTCAAGGTGTATCACGTTTGTGAACCGGAAGTAAAAGCAGAGTTTGACCCGCAGGTCTATGAGGATCAGATCAGCATGATGGAGATGGTCTTGGACGTCGATGAAATCTGCAGTGAGATGAACAGCATCCGCGAGCAATACTGCAAATACTAATAAGCAAACGAAGCGGCGGGGGTGATGAGGGTTCATCGCCCCCGCTTTCCGTTTTTCAGATAGCGGAACGCAATAACGCATGTCAAAATAATTGAAAAAATCTATAATATTTATCAAGTTAAAACGGGAGAGATGTCACCAATGAACAGCGTCATCAAAGGAACGGGCTATGTCCTCGTCCACACGCCGGACATGGTCCTGCACAACGGCACCACCCAGACCACTGAGCGCATCGTCAACCCTGAGTCCGAGTACCTGAAGGAGCTGCCCAGCCACCTGCGTTCGTACGAGGACGTGCTGTCCTACTACCCCAACCAGACCTACATCGGCAATGTCACACCGGACGAGCTGGCCGCTGTCGAGCAGCCCTGGCATGACAAAAAGGCCCCGATGAACGATCGCTTCGGCCCCTTTGGCGAGATCATGCCGCAGGAAGAGTTCCTGCTTCTGATGCAGGCCTGCGACGTGTTTGACCTGGTCAAGCTGTCGAGCGATTTTGTCGCAGCGCACAAAGACGCCCTGCTCAAGAACGAGTATGTCAGTCCGGCTGTCGAAGGCCGCCTGGTCGAGGGTGTGCCCATGGAAGAGATCGAAAAGCACGTCAACGAAGAGCACGCCGAGCCCCTGTACCATGCGGGCAAGCTGGTCGGCTGCGTCAAGAACGCCCACGACATCGACGTCAACCTGTCGGCTCACGTCATGCTTGAGAACATCGTGTCCAAGGCATCCTCTGTCCTGGCCATGCTGCATGCTGTGCGCAACGCCGGCATTGACAAAAACGAGATTGAATATGTCATCGACTGCTGTGAAGAGGCCTGCGGCGATATGAACCAGCGCGGCGGCGGCAACTTTGCCAAGGCTGCTGCCGAAATCGCCGGCCTGGACGGCGCCACCGGCTGCGACGTGCGCGGCTTCTGCGCCGGCCCGGCTCACGCCATCCTCAACGCCGCTTCGCTGGTTGCTGCCGGCACTTTCAAGACGGTCATGGTCACCGCCGGCGGCTGCACCGCCAAGCTGGGCATGAACGGCAAGGACCACGTCAAAAAGGGCCTGCCTGCCCTCGAAGACTGCCTGGGCGGCTTTGCCGTTATTCTGACTGCTGATGACGGCGTCAATCCCTGCATCAACCTGGAGTATGTCGGCCGCCACACCGTCGGCACCGGCTCGTCGCCGCAGGCTGTCATTTCGTCGCTGGTCACCAACGCCCTGGACAAGGCCGGCCTCAAGATCACCGACATTGACAAATACTCGCCCGAAATGCAGAACCCCGACATCACCAAGCCCGCCGGCGCCGGCGACGTGCCTCAGGCCAACTACAAGATGATTGGCGCTCTGGGCGTCAAGCGCGGCGACCTCGACAAGAGCGAGCTGGCCGCCTTCCCGCAGAAGCACGGCCTGGTCGGCTTTGCGCCCACGCAGGGCCACATCCCCTCGGGCGTGCCGTATATCGGCTTTGCCCGCAAGGACATTCTGGATGGCAAAATGAACCGCGCCATGATCATCGGCAAGGGCAGCCTGTTCCTCGGCCGCATGACCAACCTGTTTGACGGCGTTTCGTTCATCATCGAGAAGAACGAGGGCAAGGGACAGGAAGCCGGCGTTTCGGAAGAGCAGGTCAAGGGCCTGATTGCCAAGGCTATGAAAGACTTCGCTGCCAGCCTGCTGGCGGAATAAGGAGCACGATTATGTCAGCAAACATTGAAAAACTGGTCGCAAAGACCTTTCTGCAGATGGCCGAGGGACTTGAGACCGGGTCCTTCGGTGCGCGGCCCAAAATCGCGCTGACCGGCATGGGCAGTGAGCACGGCGAAGAAAACGCCATGCAGGCTGCTGTCATGGCGGCGGCCAAGGGCGTTGACGTCTATTATATCGGCACGCTCGAGCACGAGGGTGTTACCACGGTCAAGGTTGCCAATGAGGACGAAGGTCACAAAAAGATGGAAGAGATGGTCGAAAAGGGCGAGGTCGACGGTGCCGTCACCATGCACTTCCCGTTCCCCATCGGCGTCTCGACGGTCGGCAGAGCTGTCACCCCGGGCAAGGGCCGCGAAATGTTTATCGCCACCACCACCGGCACCTCGAGCACTGACCGCATCGAGGGCATGATTAAAAACGCCGTTTACGGCGTCATCGCCGCCAAGGCCTGCGGCGTCAAGGAGCCGACTGTCGGTATCCTGAATGTCGACGGCGCCCGTCAGACCGAGACCGTTCTCAAGCAGCTCATCGAGGGCGGCTATGACATGAAGCTGGCCGAGTCGGCCCGTGCCGACGGCGGCTGCGTCATGCGCGGCAACGACGTTTTGCAGGGCACTCCTGATGTCATGGTCTGCGACAGCCTGACCGGCAATGTGCTCATCAAGATGATGGCATCCTACACCACCGGCGGCAGCTATGAGTCGACCGGCTACGGCTACGGCCCCGGCATCGGCGAGGGCTATGACAAGCTCATTCTCATCATCTCGCGCGCCTCGGGCGCTCCGCTTATCGCCGGCGCCATCGAGTACGCGGCTCAGCTGGTCCGCGGCAAGGTTTTTGAGATTGCCAAAGCTGAGTTTGACAAGGCCAACAAGGCTGGCCTGAAAAAGCTGCTCGAGGCCCGCAAGGCTTCGGCCCAGAAGCCGGCTGCCGAGGCCGAAGAGGTCAAGGCTCCGCCCAAAGAGGTCGTCACGGCCCAGATTCCCGGCATCGAGGTTATGGACCTGGACGATGCCGTCGCCGCGCTGTGGAAGGCTGGCATTTATGCCGAAAGCGGCATGGGTTGCACCGGCCCCATCGTGCTGATGAGCGAAGCCAATCACGACAAGGCGGTTGAGATTCTTAAGGCCGCCGGCTACGTCAGCTGATTATTCCTGACGCCCTGCCGCCGGTGCGCGGCGGCAGGGGAATCCTATTACAATGCAAAGGAGCTGGGGGCGTGGCCCCCGGAAAAGGGATATGAGTTTTAAAATTGTAAAGAAACAGCCTCTGAACCCCGAAATCACGCTGATGAGCATTGAGGCGCCGCTGATCGCTGCCAAGGCGAAAGCGGGACAGTTCATCATTTTGCGCGTCGACGAGCAGGGCGAGCGCATCCCCCTGACTGTGGCCGAGACCGACAAGGATGCGGGCACTGTCACCATTATTTATCAGAAGGTCGGCGCAACCACCATGCAGCTCGACACCTTGAACGAGGGTGAGAGCCTGCACGATTTTGTCGGCCCGCTCGGCACACCGACCCACATCGAGGGCCTGAAAAAGGTTGCTGTCGTGGGCGGCGGCCTGGGCTGTGCCATCGCCTACCCCATCGCTAAAGCGCTGCACGAGCAGGGCGCCGAAGTGCACCTGATTGCCGGCTTCCGTACCAAGGACCTCATCATCCTCGAGGACATGATGAAAAACGCCTCGACCCACCTGTATCTGTGCACCGACGACGGCTCGTTCGGCTTCTCGGGCTTTGTCACCGACCAGCTCAAAGAGCTCATCGAAGCGGGCAACCAGTATGACGAAGTCTTTGCCATCGGGCCCCTGCCCATGATGAAGTTTGTCTGCCGCCTGACCAAGCAGCACGACATCAAGACAACGGTCAGCATGAACCCCATCATGGTTGACGGCACCGGCATGTGCGGCGGCTGCCGCGTCACAGTCGGCGGCGAGATGAAGTTCGCCTGCGTCGACGGCCCTGACTTTGACGGTCATCAGGTCGACTTTGACGAAATCATTGCCCGCAATGCGTCGTACAAGGAGTTCGAGGCCCAGCAAAAGGCCCATTTCTGCAATTTGAGGGGTGAGATCCATGGCTAATATGTCTTTGACCAAGGTCAAAATCAGCGAACAGGATCCCGCAGTTCGCAACCACAACTTTTTAGAGGTTTCGCTCGGCTACACCGCCGAAGAGGCCATGGAAGAGGCCAGCCGCTGCCTGGGCTGCAAAAATGAGCCCTGCCGCGGCGGTTGCCCGGTTGCCGTGTCCATTCCCCAGTTCATCGCCCAGGTTAAGGAGGGCAATTTTGCCGAGGCCTACCGTATTCTGTCGGGCGATAACGCTCTGCCTGCCGTCTGCGGCCGCGTCTGCCCGCAGGAGACCCAGTGCGAGAGCAAGTGCGTGCGCGGCATCAAGGGCGAGCCAGTCGCCATCGGCCGTCTTGAGCGCTTTGTCGCCGACTGGGCGCGTGAAAACGGCATCACCAACGAGGTCAAAATCGAAAAGAACGGCGACAAGGTCGCTGTCGTCGGTTCCGGCCCGGCCGGCCTGACCTGCGCCGGTGAGCTGGCCAAGATGGGCTATGACGTCACCATTTTCGAGGCCCTGCACACGGCGGGCGGCGTTTTGAGCTACGGCATTCCCGAGTTCCGCCTTCCCAAAGAGATTGTCCGCAAAGAGATTGAGGGCCTGCAGAAAATGGGCGTCGACGTTGAGACCAACATGGTCATCGGCAAGGTGCTGTCCATTGACGAGCTGTTCGAGCGCGGCTACAAGGCTGTCTTTGTCGGTTCGGGCGCCGGCCTGCCGCAGTTCATGAAGATTCCCGGTGAAGGCCTGTGCGGCGTCTACTCGGCCAACGAGTACCTGACCCGCATCAACCTGATGAAAGCCTATACTGAGGGCGCACCGACGCCCCTGCTGCACAGCAAGAGCGTCGCCGTTGTCGGAGGCGGCAACGTCGCCATGGACGCTGCCCGCTGCGCCAAGCGCATGGGCGCCGACAAGGTCTATATTGTCTACCGCCGCGGCGAAGAAGAGCTGCCTGCCCGTAAGGAAGAGGTTCACCACGCCAAGGAAGAGGGCATCATCTTTGAGCTGCTGACCGCGCCGCTGTCCATCGAGGGCGACGAAAAGGGCCGCGTCAACAAGATGAAGTGTATCCGCATGGAGCTGGGCGAGCCCGACGCTTCGGGCCGCCGCCGTCCGGTCCCTGTCGAGGGCAGCGAGTTTGACATGGAGGTCGACACGGTCATCATGGCCATCGGCACCTCGCCCAACCCGCTCATCCGTTCGACGACCCCGGGCCTTGAGGCCAACAAAAAGGGCTGCCTTGTGACCAAGGAAGATGCTTCGACCACGCGCGAGGGCATCTTCTGCGGCGGTGACGCTGCGACGGGCGCTGCCACGGTCATTCTGGCCATGGGCGCCGGCAAGCACGCGGCCAAATCCATTGACGAGTACATCAAGTCAAAAAAATAACAGGCCCTGATGCCTGACCCAAAGCGAGCTCATACGGGCTCGCTTTGGTCATTTCACGAAAGGGGACAAATTATGAAGTTTTTCGATATGCCGTATGAGCGGCCGCAGGTCGAGCAGAACAAAAAAGAAATTGAAAAGCTGACCGAAGCGCTTAAAAACGCTCAGAGCTTTGCTCAGGCCGACGAGGTCATGCAGGAAATGGACAAGCTGAACGACCACCTGCATACCATGCTGTCGCTGGCTAATGTCCGTCACAGTATCGATACGACCGACAAGTTTTACGACGATGAGGCCACCTTTATTGACGAGAATATTCCCCTTTTGCAGGAGAGCCTGCAGAACTGGCGCAAAGCTCTGTACGAAAGCGCCTTCCGCCCCGATTTTGAAAAGAAATACGGTGACTTGCTCTTCCGCAATATTGAGCTGGACCTCAAGTCTTTTTCACCGGCCATTATCCCTGAAATGCAGCGCGAAAACGCTCTGACCACCGAGTACCAGAAGCTCATTGCCTCGGCGCAGATTCCCTTTGAGGGCGGCGTTTATACACTGTCGCAGCTGACGCCCTTTAAGATGAGCGCCGATGACCGCATCCGCCGGGCAGCGTGGGTGGCTGAGGGCGAGTTTTACATGCAGAACGCCGAAAAGCTCGACAGCCTGTACGACGAGCTGGTCAAGGTGCGCGATGCCATGGGCAAAAAGCTGGGCTATGACAACTTTGTCCCCTTGGGCTACTGCAATATGGGCCGTAACAGCTATGGCCGCGAAGAGGTCGCGCGCTTCCGCGAGGCAGTTGTCAAGTACCTGGTTCCGGTCGGCGAAAAGCTGCAAAAGGAAAAGGCCGCACGCCTGGGCTTTGAATATCCCCTCAACTACGCGGACAACGCGTTGTCCTTCCGCGATGGCAACGCCACGCCGCAGGGCTCGGCAGACGATATTCTGGCCCATGGAAAGACTTTCTATCACGAGCTGTCGCCCGAGACGCACGAGTTCATTGACTTTATGTTTGAAAATGAGCTCTTTGACGTGCTGAGCAAAAAGGGCAAGGCTGGCGGCGGCTTCTGCACCAGCTTCCCCGACTACCGCTCGCCCTTTATCTTTGCCAACTTCAACGGAACCCAGGGCGACGTCGAGGTCATGACTCACGAGGCCGGCCACGCCTTTGCCGGATACACGGCCCGGAACATGAAGCCGGCGGAATACCGTCACGCCACGCTGGACGCCTGTGAAATTCACTCCATGTCCATGGAGTTCTTCGCGTGGCCGTGGGCCGAGGGCTTCTTCGGCAAGGATACCCGGAAGTTCTACTACAGCCACCTGGCAAACGCCATCACATTCATCCCCTACGGCTGCATGGTCGACCACTTCCAGCACATTGTATACGATCATCCTGAGCTGACCCCGGCCCAGCGCCATGAAGAGTGGCGCAAGCTGACGGCTATTTACATGCCGTGGATCAAGCTGGACAGCATTCCCTTCTACGGCGACGGCCGCGCCTGGCAGCGCCAGCAGCATATCTACAACTCGCCGTTTTACTATATTGACTACTGCCTGGCACAGACTGTGGCTCTGCAGTTCTGGGCCTGTATGCAGAAGGACCGCGCCGACGCCTGGCAGCGGTACCTGTCGCTGGTCCGCCTGGGCGGTTCGCGGCCGTTTGACCAGCTGGTCAAGGCTGCCGGCCTGAGCGTTCCCTTTGAAGAGGCCGCTTTGCAGGAAGTCGCCGCGGCGGCCGAGCAGTGGCTGGGCCAGAACAAACCTCAGTAAAATCCAATGTAGCAGAGGCTGTTAAATGACGGCCTCTGCTTTTTTGAGCTTGATGTAAACCGAAAATTAAAAACAGTTGACAAATATCCCGTGCAATGATAGGATAAAGCCTGGCGGGCATCTGACCGCAGAAAGGGCCGCGCACTGCGGCCCGCAGGAGGGATAAAGCTTGAGAAAAAACACACTCAGAAATATGACTTTGTGCGCCATGTTTGCGGTGCTCATTGCGGCCGGGGCCTTTATGCGGATTCCCATGCCGCTGGTCCCCATTACGCTGCAATACCTGTTTACCATGCTGGCGGGTTTGCTGCTGGGCGGCAAATGGGGCGCTGCGGCAGTCTGCGTGTACATGGCGCTTGGTCTGGCCGGCCTGCCTGTCTTTACGCAGGGGGGCGGCATCGGCTATGTTTTGCAGCCGAGCTTTGGCTATATCATCGGCTTTGCCGTGGGCACTTATGTGACGGGTACATTGGCCTGGCGCAAAGAGAAGCCGGGATTTGGGTACCTGCTTGCCGCCAGCCTGCTCGGCCTGGGCATCATCTATCTGTTCGGCCTGATTTATTATTCGCTGGTCAGCCATGTGGTTCTCAAGACATCCATCGGGCTGTGGCCGCTGTTTGTCCACGGCTGTCTGCTGACACTGCCGGGAGACATCGCGCTGAGCGTGCTGGGGGCGATTTTGGGCAGGCGGCTCATTCCGCAGCTCAGACAGAAAGAGAGACAGGCGGCATGATAAATATCCAGTCCCTGTGTGAGCAGGTTTTGCAGGGAAGGCTGATATCGCGGCAAGAGGCCGCGGCGCTGTACGGTCAGCCGCTCGAAGAGCTGTGTGCGGCAGCTGACCGCATCCGGCGGTACTTTTGCGGGAATCGGTTTGACCTGTGCGCCATCATCAACGCAAAAAGCGGGCAGTGCCCTGAAAACTGCAGCTTTTGCGCACAGTCAGCCCATTATCGCACCGGCGCCGAAGAATATCCGCTGCTGTCTGCACAGGCCATTGCCGAACAGGCAGAGCGGCATGACGAGCAGGGTGTGCTGCGCTATTCTATGGTCACATCCGGCCGCCGTTTGACTGAGCAGGAGCTCGATGTGGTGTGCAGAGCGGCAGACAGGATTCGAAAGACAACCCGCATGGCTGTCTGTGTTTCGGTCGGCCTGCTGGATGGGGAACAGTACCGCAGGCTGAAGAACGCAGGGGTTACAAGGGTGCACAACAACCTGGAGACGTCGCGCAGGTTTTTCCCCAGCATCTGCACGACACACACCTTTAATGACAAGGTCAGCGCCATTCGCGCGGCGCAGGATGCAGGTCTGACCGTGTGCAGTGGCGGCATCATGGGACTGGGCGAAACGCCCGAAGACCGCATTGATATGGCGCTGACCCTGCGCGGACTGGGAATCAAAAGCGTGCCTGTCAACATGCTCAACCCCATACCGGGGACCCCACTTGAGCAAAATGCGAGACTGAGCGCTGCGGACATACGCCGCATTGCAGCGGTGTACCGGTTCATTCTGCCGGATGCCGACATTCGGCTGGCCGGCGGACGCGGGCTGCTGCCCGACAAGGGGAAAAGCTGCTTTGTCTCGGGCGCCAACGCCGCTATTTCCGGGGACATGCTGACGACGGCGGGCATCACGGTTGAAACCGACATGAAAATGCTCAGAGAGCTCGGGTACGAGGTCTGGCACTGTAATGAATAAAACAGGTCTTTACACTTTTATAATACAGACAACAAGAAACAGCATGGCCATGTAGCCATGCTGTTTCTATTAAAAAGATCAATTTACATCAGCGGTGCCAGATACAGGTCTTCGTAATGCTTCTGCCAGTGGGCAAATTGCTCGCCGCCGACCTGGCTCAGGACCTTGCGGTATTCATGGATGTCAAAGGTGCTGTTGGCATCATTGTACATGGTGACATAAATGGCGATATTGGCACAGTGGTCCGAGATTTTTTCAAAATTGTGGATGATGTCAAGGAAAGGAACGCCAGTCGTCACGGTACACTGGCCGTTTTGCAGGCGCGAAATATGCTTGTTTTTCAGTGTCTCCTTCAGCGAGTCGATCACGTCCTCAAGCGCTTCGATGCGCGGAGCAGCTTCGCCATCTGACGCGGCATAGGCGTCATTGGTCAGACCAACAATCTCTTCTGTTGCGCGGCGCATGATGTCAAGCTCAGCCTGCGCGTCAGCAGAAAAGGTCAGCTGCTTTTCCGTCATCAGCTGGTACTGGTCCAGCAGGTTTTGCGCGTAGTCGCCCAGGCGTTCAAAATCGCCGATGGCATGCATCATCTCGGCATAGGACCGGCGGCCCTGCTCGGACAGCTCGTCCTGTTTAATACCAATCATGTAATTGTTCAGCCGGGCTTCACAGCGGTCGATGTACTCTTCATTGTCACTGAAGTTCTCAATGGGAAAGGACTTTTTATCCAAAATGCCGCCGCAAACCATCTGGATGTTGATGAGCGCATAGACGCCCATGGAGTTGATGACTTTGTCACACTGTTCAAGTGCGACAGCGGGCGAGGAATAAAAACGCTCGTCCAGCAGGTCGAGGTCCTCGCCGACCACCGGCCCTGCAGAGCGGATGGTTTTTTCGGCCAGGACGATGAGGAGCTTGTTGAAGGGGATAAAGAACAGTGTAACCACAATGTTGAACATGGTGTGGAAATTGGCAATCGCCGCCTTGTCAATGGCCGAATACCACAGCTCGCCGAACATGGGGCGGAAGAGATAGACAAGGACGATAAAAACCAGCGAGCCGATGAGGTTGAAATAAAAGTGAATCATGGCGGCGCGCTTTGCGTTGCGGTTGCCGCTCAGCGAGGATAAGAGCGCCGTGACGCAGGTGCCAATGTTCTGACCGAGGATGATGGGAATGGCGGCAGCATAGGTGACAGCGCCTGTCGAGGCCACGGCCTGCAGAATGCCGACCGATGCGGACGAGCTTTGAATAATGGCGGTGACCAGCGTACCGGCCAGAATGCCCAACACGGGATTTTGCAGGGAAGCAAACAGCTGCGCGAACCACGGCGAGTCGCGCAGGGCGGTGACTGAGCTTTCCATCACCGACATACCGATGAACAAAACGCCCAGGCCAAGCAGCATTTCGCCCGCCGTAATGACCTTTTTTCGCTTGGAAACCATCATCATGACAACACCGACAGCGACGACGATGTAGCTAAGGGTCGATGGATTGAGAAGCTGCATCACAAGGCTGCCTGAAACCGCTCCGGTAGTGTCGAGCCGAAGAATCTGCGCTGTGACGGTGGTGCCGATGTTGGCGCCCATGATGACGCCAACGGCCTGCTGCAGCGACATGATGCCAGCGTTGACAAAGCCGACGACCATGACCGTTGTCGCAGACGAGCTCTGGATGATGCCGGTGACGACTGTGCCGACGAGAATGGCCTTGAAAATATTGTTGGTCATGACTTCGAGCGTGCGCTCCAGCTTTTCACCAGCCAGCTTTTCAAGCGCGTTGCCCATGGTTGTCATACCGTAGAGGAAGAGGCCGAGACCGCCGAGCAGCGTGATAATTGAAATCAGATTCAAGCCAACCACACCCCTATTTTACATTTTGTTTACATTATATCGGATATTTTACAAACGGTCAAGAAAAATAAAGCACAAGCTTGAAAAAAGACGATGATTCTGCTAGTATGAAAGCACAAGCAGCGACGCCCGGCGCGGCGGCCCGCTGACAACGGAAAAGGGTGATAGAACTATGATTATGGGAAAGCCGGTCATCTGTGTTTCCAGCGATTCCAATAACCGCGAAAAAAAAGGCGCCGAGCCGCGCCAGCATTACAGTCCGGCTGCGTACAGCCGTGCCATTGCGGCGGCAGGCGGCGTGCCGGTCATTGCCCCGGAGCAGTGCTGCGGCGAGATGGCCGAACTGTGCGACGCCCTGCTTTTGACGGGCGGCGACGATGTGTGCCCCGAGCTGTACGGCGAAGAGATTCTCAACGACACTGTGTGCACAGATCCCAAGCGCACAGCCTACGAAGTCCCGCTGACCCGCGCGTTTCTCGAAAAGGAAAAACCCATTTTGTGTATTTGCCGCGGGTTTCAGATTATGAACTGCGTGCTGGGCGGAGACCTGTATCAGGACCTTGTGGCCCAGTGCGGGTATGTGCATATGAACACCGACATCCGTCACTTTGTGACAGCTGAGCCGGGGTCGGTGCTGTATAAGCTGTTCGGCGAGCGCTTTAAGGTCAACAGCACCCACCATCAGGCGGTCCGCCGGCTCGGCGAAGGCCTGCATGTCACAGCGCGGTCTGTCGAGGGCCTGATCGAAGCATTCGAGCACGACACATTGCCCATCTGGGGAACTCAGTTCCACCCTGAGCGTCTGACCGGTATTGCGTGGGACGACCGTACCGATGATTTTGCTCCCTATTTCGCAGCCTTTATCGACCTTGTGCGCGAACATCAAAAGGGGTAAGCGCCGCAGGTGTTTAAAAAGCAAATAAAGTGTAAAAAATAGTGGAAGAGGAGCCTGTAAAAGGCTCCTCTTCTTGACAAGTTCCCCTGTTTTGCGGTATGATAATAATCCCGAAAGGCAGGATTTTGGCATGAATATTACGAGAATTTGTCGATATATTGCCCTTTTGCTGAGCCTTTTGTTTTTGGGCGGATGCACGCTGTTTGAGTTCGAGCCCATGGAAGAGGTCCAGCAGAAGGAAGAGGATAAAACACAGCTCGCCGTGCAGAGCGCCGAGGTCGAGCCTGAAACCATGGTGACGGATGACCTGGTCTTTGAGCGGACCATGGCGACTGATTCGGGCGTCGTGCTGGCGAGTTATGAGGCGCATCTTCCACAGTTTGCCGAGGACGGGGCCAAAAGCGGCGTTTTTCAGAATATCAATGAGTTTTACCAGCAGGAGTTTGAGGCGTTTTCCGCTGACTGCGACTGGATTTTCCTGACCCTGCAGGAAGAACTGGGCGCGGGCTGGAACAATATCACAGACGAGCGTCAGCCGGTGACGGCGGAGTTTGGCTATGAAATGTTCACGCTGGGCGAGCAGTACCTGAGCATTGTGCGCGATTATACTTATACGGACACAGCTGGACGACAGAGCGTTTATTACTTTGCCGAGGTCTTTGACCTTGCGACCGGGTGGCGGCTGAGCTTTGATACGCTGTTTGGCGACAACACCGCCGACGCAAAAACGGCAGTCATCGAAGGACTGGCTGGCTGGTGTGAAGAAAACAGCCTTGCCTTTGATACCCGTGAGACCATTTCCGCTGACGCTGTGGTGGAGGAGTTTGCCATGACAGACGATGAAATCATTTTCTGTCTTGAGCCCTTTGCCCTGTCGGCCGACGACGCACAGGGGCGTTTAGTCAGGTTGCCGCTGTCCGGTTTTGAGCAGTGGTTGCCATAAAAACCGTAATGATAAAAAGCGGGCCATGCGGCCCGCTTTTTTGATTGACCTGCTCTGCCGAAAGGGGTGTCAGGCCAGCTTGATAATGCTCATCGAGTATTGATCGTAGTGCACGGTGTTGCCGGAGTTGTTGGTGAGCATCAGATAAGTCGGCACATCGGTGGTCAGAATGGTGTGGACATGGGTCGGGATTTCGTTGCCCGAAGCCGCCGAGGAATAGTAGTGCGGATTGGGCAGATACTGGGTGCTCGACTCGAGAGAAATGCCAACCGTGCCGCCGCCCGCGCCGCAGGGGCGTGTGCCGCGGCTGTGGAACAGCACAAAATACGTGCCCGGCTGCAGGCGCACGGCGTATTCGCCGTCAGTGAACTGGATACTGCCCAGGGGCGAATTGACCTGTGAGTGGTCAAAATGCAGGTGTTCGCCATTGTCCAGCGTGCTCTGCGGCGCCTGGTACAGCAGTGCGTTTTCGTTGGTTGTGGCCGTACCGTCAGAGCCGGTCGGGCCCGTGGGACCGGTCGGGCCGGTTACGCCAGTGGCACCTGTAGCGCCTGTCGGGCCTGTGGGGCCAGTCACGCCTGTGGGGCCGGTGGGCCCCGTGGGGCCAGTTGGACCTGTCACACCGGTAGCGCCGGTCATGCCCGTAGGACCAGTAGGACCAGTAGAGCCGGAAGGTCCGGTTGCACCGGGAATGCCGGCAAAGCCCTGGATACCCTGCGGACCGGTGGGACCTGTAGGCCCAGTCGGGCCTTGGATACCCTGCGGACCGGTGGGACCTGTAGGCCCAGTCGGGCCTTGAATACCCTGCGGACCGGTAGGGCCGGTCGGTCCGGCAATCATGCTGGGGCAGCACATGATGGGGCTGCAGCAGCAGTGATGGGGTGGGCAGGGCGGCGGACAGGGCGGAGGACAGCAGCTGCCGGGTCTGTGCGGATTTCGGGACGCAGCCATGGAGACTGGCCTTTCAAACTCGTCACAGTTGACAACTTTGGTGCGGATATAGCCAAAATCCTCGTGGGACATAAGCGCAAGCTCCTTTACGTGAGATTGGGTGTGCGGTCACCCAACTCATCATATGCCGCGGTGACAGCGTTCGACACCCCGGCGCGACTGCCCGGGCCTTGCAACAGACGTGATTTTCTGCTAAACTAAAAATGATAGGAACAAATGCCCCGATATTTATAGATTGGCAGGTGTCAGCATGGAAAAAAACAAGGCAGTACGCGTCTTTGCCGAAGAGATTCGCGTTGAGACGCTCAAGGAATTCGCCGCCCTCGGCTTTGGCCACGTCGGCGGCTCCATGTCGGTCATCGAGGCGCTGGCCGTGCTGTACGGCAAGGAAATGCGCATCGACCCCAAAAATCCCCAGTGGCCCGAACGTGACCGTCTGGTCATGTCCAAAGGCCATGCCGGTCCGGCGCTGTACGCCACGCTGGCGCTCAAGGGCTACTTCCCGCTCGAGGTGCTCAAAACGCTGAACCAGGGCGGCACCATTCTGCCCAGCCACTGTGACCGGCTCAAGACCCCCGGCGTCGATATGACGACCGGCTCTTTGGGACAGGGCATCTCTCTGGCGTGCGGGCTGGCCATGGGCAACCGGATGCAGGGCCGGGACAGCTACACCTATCTGGTGCTGGGCGACGGCGAATGCAACGAGGGCCAGGTGTGGGAAGGCGCCATGTTCGCCGCGCACTTCAAGCTGAATCACCTCATCGCCTTTGTCGACCTCAACAAGCAGCAGCTTGACGGCACGACGGATGACGTCATGAGCATGGGTGACATGGTCGCGAAGTTTGAGAGCTTTGGCTGGCTGACCAAAAAGGTCAACGGCCACAATGTAGACGAAATTATCGAAGCCATTGCCGCAGGCAAGGCACAGACGGAAAAGCCGGTCATGATCATTCTGGACACCATCAAGGGCAACGGTTGCGAACTGGCGCTGCAGCGGTTCCCCAACCACCACATTGCGTTTACGGCTGAGGAAATGGCGCCGTCCATTGAAAAGGCTGAGGCTGTTTTGGCCCGGGTAAAGGGGGAATAAGCATGAGCTATACGGTCAAAAGCACCATTGAAAAAGAAAAAGTCGAGATGCGTGCCGTGTATGCAGGCACGCTGGTCGAGTTGGCGCGCGAGGATAGTCGCATCTGCGTGCTCGATGCTGACCTTGTCGGCTCGTCGGGCGTCAAGCCGTTTTTTAAAGAGTTCCCCGACCGCGCCATTGACTGCGGCATTCAGGAAAACAACATGATTGGCACCGCAGCCGGGCTGTCGGCGGCGGGCATGATTCCCTTTGCCCATTCGTTCGCGCCCTTTGCCACGCGCCGGTGTGTGGACCAGATTTTTATTTCGTGCTGCTACCCCAAGCTCAATGTGCGCATTGTGGGCAGCGACCCCGGCGTGACGGCGGCTTACAATGGCGGCACCCACATGCCGTTTGAGGACATGGGCACCCTGATGGCCATTCCGCAGATTACGCTTGTTGAGCCCTGCGACAGTGTCCAGCTCGAGTGGCTCATCCGCGAGCTGCAAAACGCTTACGGCGTTTTTTACATCCGGATGCTGCGTAAGCTGGCTGACGGCATTTATGAAAAGGGCTCGACCTTTGAGCTGGGCAAGATCGCCACGCTGCGCGACGGCGCCGACGTGTGCATTGTCGCGTCGGGCATCATGGTGGGAGAGGCGCTCAGAGCCGCTGATTCCCTGCGCGCGCAGGGCGTATCGGCCGCGGTGCTCAACGCTTTCACCTGGAAGCCGATGGACGATGAGACGCTGGCGGCCTTTGCCAAAAAGTGCGGCTGCTTTGTCACGGCTGAAAACCACAATGTCATCGGCGGCCTGGGCTCGGCGGTCGCGTCGTCGCTGAGCAAGAACGCGCCCGCGCCTGTCGAGATGGTCGGCATTTACGACACGTTCGGGGAGGTGGGCACTGAAGCCTATCTGCGCCAGCGGTTTGACCTGACGGCTGACGCCATCGAACGCGCCGCGAAGAAAGTGATGGCCCGGAAATAAGGGCATCCCCGCGGATGCGCGCGGTGAAGTCCGGCAAATCGCCATACCTGCGCGTAACGAGGGCAGTAACCGGTTTTTCGGCCCGGCTCCGGACCATAGTCCGGGGCCGGGCCTTGTGATTTTTCGGATTTTTCGCAAAAAAGCCTTGCAACTGCGGGTGGGATATGCTATACTATGTGTTGCTATATCCGCAGACACAGGGCGGAGTATGCAATAAAACAGCTGACAAGCCGCTCGGCGGCATTTTGATATACCGGAGGTTTGATGGATGGAAACCGCTCTCACTATTGTACAGGTTATCGTTTCGCTGGTGCTCATTGCCACCGTTCTGTTCCAGTCGGGCAAGTCTGCCGGGCTCTCAGGCTCGATTGACGGCGTGGCCGATACTTTCTTTGGCAAGAACAAGGCTCGCTCGCTCGACGCCAAGCTGGAAAAGCTGACCGGCATCTGCGCTGTTGTTTTTATTATTCTGACGTTTGTGCTGGCGATGCTCTTTTAAGCGTCGTTTTCCAGGCGTGCTTTGGCCCGCACGGCGGGTTCGCCGGATTTCCGCGGAAACCCGGCGGGTTAAGGTACCTGTCACGGCAAAGACCGGCAGGTAAATTGATTGTCAAAAAGTCCGCTTCGGCGGGCTTTTTCTCACTTTACATAAAAAGGATGGATGACCTATGGCAGACAACAAAAAGCTTGTCAACGCAATCACTCCCATGGACCAGGACTTTGCGCAGTGGTACACCGACATCGTCAAAAAGGCAGAGATGATCGATTATTCCAGCGTGCGCGGCTGCGTTGTCATCCGACCTTATGCCTACGCCATCTGGGAAAACATTCAGAAGATTTTTGACGGTATGATCAAGGCGAGCGGGCATGAAAACGTCTCCATGCCCATGTTCATTCCCGAGTCGCTGCTGCAAAAGGAAAAAGACCACGTCGAGGGCTTTGCGCCTGAGGTCGCGTGGGTGACGCATGGCGGCAGCGAAAAGCTCGAGGAGCGCCTGTGCGTGCGGCCGACTTCAGAGACGCTGTTCTGCGAGCACTATGCGCACATCGTTCATTCGTGGCGCGACCTGCCCAAGCTGTACAATCAGTGGTGCAGCGTTGTGCGCTGGGAAAAGACGACCCGTCCGTTTTTGCGTTCGCGTGAGTTTTTGTGGCAGGAAGGCCACACGATTCACGCCACCGAAGAAGAGGCGCGGCGCGAGACGCTCGATATTCTCGACTGCTATGCCGAGCTGTGTGAAAAATATCTATGCATGCCGGTTATCAAAGGCCGCAAGACTGACCGCGAAAAATTTGCCGGCGCTGAAGAGACCTACACCATCGAGGCCATGATGCATGACGGAAAAGCCCTGCAGAGCGGCACGAGCCACTATTTTGGACAGGGCTTTGCCAAAGCCTTTGGCATTCAATTCGCCGACAAGCAGAACAACCTTTCCTATGTCTATCAGACGTCTTGGGGTATTTCGACCCGGCTTCTCGGCGGCATCATTATGACCCACGGCGACAACGAGGGTCTTGTCCTGCCGCCGGCTGTGGCGCCCATTCAGGTCGCTGTGGTGCCGGTGGCGCAGCACAAGCCGGGCGTTTTGGAAAAGGCGGCCGAAGTGGCGCAGGCCCTGCGGGACGCCGGCTTCCGCGTCAAGCTGGACGACAGCGAGCAGAGCCCGGGCTGGAAGTTTGCCGAGTATGAAATGCGCGGCGTGCCCCTGCGCATCGAGCTGGGTCCCCGCGATATTGAGCAGGGGGTCTGTGTGGTTGTGCGGCGCGACAACCGCGAGAAAATGACCGTCGCGCTGGAGCAGCTGCCGCAGGCCGTGGCGCAGCAGCTTGACGAGTTTGCCAAGGCCATTTACAAAAAAGCCAAGGATAACCTCGAGCAGAATACCGTCAGCGCACGCACCATTGACGAGATGAAAGCAGCGCTCGAAGGCCGCGCGCGCTTTGTCAAGGCCATGTGGTGCGGCGATGAAAAGTGCGAAGAAGCTATCAAAGAGCTGACCGGCATGCCGGCCCGCTGCATTCCCTTTGAACAGGAAAAAGTCGGCGATGTCTGCCCGGTTTGCGGCAGACCGGCGACCAAGATGGTCGTATTCGGCATTGCATACTGAGGAATGAAAATGCCCCGCTGCATCGTACGGCGGACTATAAGATAGGATAAAAGAAGCAGAGCCTGGGCACTTGTCTGGGCTCTGCTTTCATATGTCAGGCGGCATTGCAGACGGACTGCAAT
This sequence comes from Candidatus Ventrousia excrementavium, assembly GCA_018714845.1. GTDB lineage: Bacteria > Bacillota > Clostridia > Oscillospirales > Butyricicoccaceae > Ventrousia > Ventrousia excrementavium. Next base: position 514 of record DVMR01000040.1, on the reverse strand, counting down.
GCCGCTATAATGGAAGAAAGCGCCCTGTACATCCAGCCAGTCATACAGGGCGAAGCGCCGAGATATAAGGATGAAGCACGCGAAGGAACGCAATCGCGCCGAAAGGAAATATTTGAGATAACCACAGAGGAGAAACGCTATGAATGATTGGTTAAAGCAGGTAAAAGATGATTGGAATCAAATTTCTGATTCAGCATGGTACCAATCACTCAGGTCAGATGAAAAAATCGCAGAACTGGTAAGAGAACCGACCAGTGCTTTTCATCCTGCAGTATATCATTTAATTAAAAAATATATTCCTGTTCTGCATGGCAAAGAGATTTTATTACCGTCAAGCGGTGACAATCATGCTGCTTTTGCCTTTGCACTGATGGGAGCACAGGTTACATCATCTGATATCAGCGAAAAGCAATTAGAGCATGCGCAAGAGATTGCGGATAAGTTAAACCTTAATATCCGTTTTATCTGTGATGATACTATGCGGCTCTTCAATATTGAAGACAACAGATTTGAT
>DVMR01000039.1 GCA_018714845.1 Candidatus Ventrousia excrementavium | reverse complement strand
GGCGGCGGCGGCTCGACCCGCGGCGGCGGAGCATCCCGGCGCTCCGGCGGCTTCAGCCGTCCCAGCGGTGGTGCCAGCCGGCGCAGCGGTGGCTTCGGCGGTGGCGCCCGCGGTGGCGGCGGTCGTTCGCGCGGCGGCGGTGCCGGCCGGCGCGGACGCTGATTGTACAGACAAAAAGACCGTTCCTGCGGGAACGGTCTTTTTTTGATGCCTTATTTGGAATAATTGTCAAAATAGTTCTGTATGTACACAATGGGGGTGCCCTTGTCGCCGCTTCCTGACGTCAAATCGCACAGCGAACCAATAAGGTCGGTCAGGCGGCGGGGCGTGGTGCCCTGCGATTCCATTTTGCCGACCAGGTTATCGTCCTTTTGCCGGATGTACTCTTCAATCGCCGCTCTGAGCGCTTCACCCGACAGGTGCGCAAAGTTGTTGTCCGCCAGATACTTGAGCTTGACCTCGCTGGGCGTACCTTCAAGCCCGCTGGTATAGGCCGGCGAGACGACGGGGTCGGCCAGCTCCCAGATCTTGCCCACAGGGTCTTTAAAGGCGCCGTCGCCATAGACCATGACCTCAACGGTCTTGCCCGTGCGCTCGCGCAGGCTGCGCTGCACATCCTGCACAAAGTCCTGGCAATCGCGGGGGAAGAGCTTGACGGTCTCTTCGGTCGCCTTGTTCGAACCCAAAAGCCCGTATTTTTCGTTGCAGCCGCTGCCGTCGACCGGCGCAGTCAGGATGTCGTCCAGCCCAAGCACCACCTCAGCCCCGGCCTTGCGCAGGCGGCGCTTGGTGCGCTCGCGGGTGTGGATGTCGCAGCACAGCACTTTTTTGGTATACGGCAAAATGGCGCGGCAGTCATTGGCAAAAATAATCTCGACCTCGGCCCCGGCCTCCTGAATAAGGGTCTTGTAATATTCAACGTAGTCAACACCCGTAAAGGGGTGCGGATTGACGCCGAACAGCTCGCGGTAGCGCTGCTCGGTCAGCACATCGCCATAGGGGTCGACGCCCTTTTCGTCGAGCAGGTCAGGGTCAATCAGGTGATTTCCCACCTCGTCAGACGGATAGGACAGCATGAGCACGACCTTGTCAAGGCCGCGCGCAATGCCCCGCAGACAGATGGCAAAGCGGTTGCGGCTGAGAATGGGGAAAATGACGCCCACCGTGCCGCCGCCCAGCTTTTTCCGGACATCCGACGCAATGGCGTCAACGCTGGCGTAGTTGCCCTGCGCGCGGGCAACGACCGCTTCCGTGACAGCGACAACGTCGCGGTCCTGGGGCTGGAAGCCATCCTGCTGCTGCGCCTCGAGCACCGCGTCGACGACGATGCGCGCCAGGTCATCTCCTTCGCGGATAATGGGCGCGCGGATGCCGCGGACCACTGTTCCGACTTTTCTTTCCATCATTCTTCTCTCCTTTTAAGGCTGTCAGCCGTCGCGCCGGCCTGCCGCGCAGCGCGTTCGCTCTAACAGTATACCTCACAATCTCTGTTTTGTACAGGATTTCTGCATGGTTGTGTCATATTTCGCCGCTCTTTCAGCAAGCAAAGGCCCCGGGCTTGCCGGGGCGAAACGCGTCACAGCGCCTTGCGGTAGGTGTCCTGGTCCTTGACCTGGCCGACTGCTGACAGCGAAATGCTGTCAAAGTCAAAGATATCGTGTGCCAGTGCAAGCACGCTTTCCCGGGTGACGGCGTCAAAGCCGCGGATGATGTCCTCGGGCGTCTGGGCGCGGCCATAGGTGAACTCGCTGCGCGCCACGCTCATCATGCGCGAGCTGGTGCTCTCCATGCCCATGACGACGTTGGCTTTGAGCTGCTCGACATTGCGCGAAAGCTCGCTTTGCGTCAGGCCGTCTTTCAGCAGGCGGTCGATCTCCTGACGAATCAGCCCCAGCGCCTGCAGCTCAGTCTGCTGCGACAGCGCCGTATAGACCCCCAAAATGCCTGTGCCGGCATAGGCGGTCGAAAAGCTGTAAATTGCATAGCACAGGCCGCTTTCCTCGCGCACTTTCTGAAACAGCCGCGACGACATGCCGCCGCCCAGCGCGTTGTTGAGCACCTGCAGGTCATACCGGCGGTCCGAGCCCGCGGGCAGCGCCGGGAAGCAGAGCATCAGATGGTTTTGCTCGATGTCCTTTTTCTTGGTCACCAGACTGGGCTTATACTGCGCATCATCACGCCGGGGCGCGGGGTGCTTTTCCATTTTGCCGAACACCTCGGTCAGCATGGCCAGGTCCTCGTCCCTGTAGCTGCCGCACAGCGCGACAACGGTGTTTTCAGGCGTGTAGCACTGCGCGCGGTAATCGCGCAGCGTCTGCCCCGTCATGGACTTGAGGGTCTGCGGCGTGCCCAGAATGGGCCGGCCGAGGGCATAACCGTCGTAAATGGCGCCCGTCAGCAGCTCGGACACCAGGTCTTCGGGCGTGTCCTCGTACATGCCGATCTCTTCGATGATGACCTGGCGCTCAAGGTTCATCTCTTTTTCTGCAAAGCTCGAATGAAAGAACATGTCGCACAAAAGCCCGGCCGCCTGCTGCAAATGGGTGTCCAGCGTGCGGCAGTAATAGCAGGTGTGCTCTTTGGTGGTAAAGGCGTTGACCTGTCCGCCGATGGCGTCAAACGCCGCGGCCAGCTCGGCGGCAGTATGGCTTTCTGTGCCCTTAAAGAGCATGTGTTCGATATAGTGCGAAATGCCACACAGCGCCTCGGGCTCGTGACGCGCGCCGCTTTCGACCCACAGGCCGAGCGTGCACGAGCGCATGCCTGGCATTTTTTCGTGCACCAGGCGCACCCCGTTGGGCAGGACGATTTTATTGACCATACGCATCTCCAATCTTTAAAAAGGGCGGCGCGCAGCGCCGCCCTGGTCGTTTTTATTGTGGCTGACAGAAAGCTTATTTATTCTTTTCTTTTTCCGCAATCTCGTTGAGCGCGTCCTTACGCGACAGGTTGATGCGCCCCTTGTCGTCGATCTCGATGACCTTGACCCAGGTCTCGTCGCCGACGTTGAGAACATCCTCGACCTTGCCGACGCGGTGATTTTCCAGCTTGGAAATGTGAATCAGGCCCTCTTTGCCCGGCGCGAACTCGACAAAAGCGCCGAAGGTCATGATGCGCGTGACCTTGCCGTAGAACAAGTCGCCGATTTCAGGGTCCATGGCAATGGCTTCAATCATCTTTTTGGCGCGCTCGCCGTCGTCTGAGTTGATGGCCGCAATGCACACTGAGCCGTCGTCCTCGATGTCAATCTTGGTGTTGGTCTCGGCTGTAATCTTCTGAATGACGCTGCCGCCCTTGCCGATGACCTCGCGAATCTTGTCCGGGTCAATGTGCAGCTGAATCATCTTGGGCGCGTAGCGCGACAGCTCGGCGCGCGGCTGCGGAATGGCCTTGAGCATGATTTCTTCCAGAATGCCGTGGCGCGCTTCGCGCGTCTTCTGGAAGGCCTCGGCGATGATTTCCATGGTCAGGCCGTCGTTTTTGATGTCGACCTGAATGGCGGTGATGCCCTTTTCCGTGCCGCCGACCTTAAAGTCCATGTCGCCGAAAAAGTCCTCAATGCCCTGGATGTCGGTAAAGGTGATGTGGCGGTCGCCCTCGGTGACCAGGCCGCACGAGATGCCGGCGACCGGCGCCTTGATGGGCACGCCGGCGTCCATCAGCGCCAGCGTCGAGCCGCAAATCGAGCCCTGCGACGTCGAGCCGTTGGACGACACAACCTCAGACACCAGGCGCAGGGTGTACGGGAACTCCTCGGCTGAGGGAATGACCGGCTCGAGCGCGCGCTCAGCCAGAGCGCCGTGGCCAATCTCGCGGCGGCCGGGGCTGCGCGACGGGCGCGCCTCGCCGACTGAATAGGACGGGAAGTTGTAATGGTGCATATAGCGCTTTTCTTTTTCTTCAAAGGTGGTGTCAAGCTCCTGCGCGTCGCGCAGGGTGCCCAGCGTACAGGTGGTCAGCACCTGGGTCTGGCCGCGGGTAAAAAGGCCCGAGCCGTGGACGCGGGGCAGAATACCCACCTCGGCGGCCAGCGGACGCACGTCGGTCATGCTGCGGCCGTCGACACGGCGGCCCTCGTCGAGCAGCATGCGGCGCACGACAAACTTCTGCAGCTTGTACATGCACTCGTCAAGCTGAGCCTCGCTGTCGGGATACTTTTCAGCAAAATGGGCCTTGACGTCTTCGGTGATGGCGTCGATGCGCTCGTCGCGCACCGTCTTGTCGTCAGTGTCAACGGCGGCGCGCACGCGGTCACGGGCATAGGCCTTGACCTCTTCAAACATCTCCTCAGGCAGTTTCTGGCTGGGGTATTCGGCCGGCATCTTGAAGTTTTCAGCCTTGATGTTGCGAATGAACGAAACAAGGCGCTTGATCTCTTCGTGGCCTTTGGCAATAGCGGTCAGCATTTTGTCGTCGGGGAACTGGTCGGCGCCCGCCTCAATCATGACAATCTTTTCGGCGCTGCCGGCCACCGTCAGCTGCAAAACGCTCTTCTGGCGCTGCTCCTGATTGGGGCAGATGATATACTCGCCGTCCACATAGCCGACCTGCAGCCCCACGATGGGGCCGTTCCACGGAATATCGGACACCGACAGGGCGACCGATGCGCCCAGCATGGCCGCAACCTCAGGCGCGCAGTCGTAATCAACGCTCAGCACCGTGCAGGCGACACAGACGTCGTTGCGCATGTCGCCGGGGAAGAACGGGCGAATCTGGCGGTCAATGACGCGCGAGGTCAGAATGGCCTTTTCACTCGGCCGGCCCTCGCGGCGCAGAAAGCTGCCGGGCACGCGGCCGACAGCGTACAGGCGCTCTTCAAAGTCGACCGACAGGGGGAAGAAGTCAATGCCGTCACGCGGCTTTTTGGCCATGGTCGCCGTGGCCAGAATGACGGTGTCGCCGTAGCGGACCAGGCAGGAGCCGTTGGCCAGTCCGGCCAGCTTGCCCAGCTCAAACTTGAGCGGGTGTCCGGCCAGCGTCGTCTCATAGACGCGGTAATTGTCAAATGTCATGTGCTTCATACTGTTTGTCCACCTTTCTTTCAGTCTGCCGCCGGGTGGAATCTCGCCTGTAAGCACTTGAAGCCGTGCCGCACGGCTGTGCGGCGCGCCTTCAACTGCTGACAAGGAAACTCCGGTGCCCGGCGGCAAAAGCGTGTTCCTGCCACATAAAGCAGCCAGGGGGAAGCAAGCCCCACAGGGCGGCTTCCCCCACTGGCACGATTATTTGCGCAGGCCGAGTTTCTGGATAATGGCGCGGTAGCGCTCAATGTCCTTTTTCTGCAGGTAATTGAGCAGCTGGCGGCGGTGGCCGACCATCTTGAGCATGCCGCGCTGGCTGTGCTTGTCCTTTTTGTGGACCTTGAGGTGCTCGGTCAGCTCGTTGATGCGGGCTGTCAAAATGGCAATCTGCACCTCGGGCGAACCGGTATCGGTCTCGTGCAGGCGGTTGGTCGCAATGACCTCCTGCTTCTTTTCCTTGAGAATCATGGGCGTTTGCCTCCTTTTTATTTTCTGCCCTCAGGCTGGGTAATCGGCCGAGGCACGGCCGCGCACAGCGCGGTGCTGTCCCGAAAACTAAGCGCAGGGGCACGGATAACACTATATCACATTTTTTGCCTTTTGTAAAGCGAGCGCGCACCATTATTCTTGCCGGCTGATCAGAAAATCATAAGTGTTTCTTCAGTTTTATTAAGCCGGTTTTCACCAACGCCAGACAGGCCGGCGCTGCAATCAGGGCAAAGGAGATGAAAAGGCCTGTGTCTTTGGTTGCCCATTCTGAAAAACCTCTCAGCAAAACAATCAATGCCGCCCGCTCGGATGGCGGCATCGGCGACGCGATTTGAACCATTGTCCGTGAAAAAGCCGCACCTGACGCGCATACGGCGTATTCGTGTCTGCGGGCGTGCCGCCATTGGCAGTCTGGTCGCAGGACAACGTCTCGTTTTCCCAGTACGCCGGCCATTCTGCTTTTCAGATGCTGACGCGGTAAAAACGGGGCCCGGAGCCCCGTTTTCAAAATGCTATTCTTCGGTCTGCTCGTACAGCAAAAGCAGCTCCTCTTCCGCCTGTTCCCTGCGTGCCAAAAGCTCGCTCAGGCGCTGATAGTCGTCGGGGTTTGCCGCCATTTCGGCCTCAATTTCCTCAAGCTCTTTTTCCAGCGCAGCAATGCGGCGCAGGTTTTCGCGCTGCTGCTTTTGCCGCAGCTTCAGATTCTCTTTTTCAGGCTTGTCCTTTTTGATCGCTTTGACTGCCGTCTCTGCCGGCCTGTGCTGTGCTTTCTGCGCCGCTTCGCGGGCCAGCACGGCGCGGAACTCCTCATAGGTACCGACAAAATCGCGGACGCGGCCGTCCTGCACCTGCCAGATGCGGGTGGCAAAGCGGTTGATAAAATACCGGTCGTGCGAGACAAAAATCATGGTCTCAGAAAACTCGTCAATGGCGTCCTCAAGCCATTCGCGCGACAGAATGTCCAGATGGTTGGTAGGCTCGTCCAGAAACAGGGTGTTGACGCCGGTGTTCATGAACAAACACAGCTTGAGCCGCGTCTTTTCGCCGCCCGACAAAACCTCTACCGTCTTAAAAACCTCTTCGCCCGTAAAGCCGAAAGCAGCCAGACGGTCGCGGGCCTGCTGCGTGTCGGCCCTTGTCTCGTATAAAAGGGTGTCTACCAGATTGCGCTCGGGGTGGTCAAAGGAAACGACCTGGGGCAGGTATCCCTCTTTGACGCCCGTTCCCTCGTAGAACACGCCCCTGAGCGCCGGCTGCAGACGCAGCAGTGTAGTCAGAAGAGTCGTCTTGCCGCAGCCGTTGGGGCCGAGCAGCGCAATGCGCTCGCCGCGGAAAACCATGGCGCTGAAATCCTCGATAAGCGGGCGGTCGTATCCGATAGACAGGCCCTCAATCTGAAGCACCTCGTTGCCCGAGCGGTCTGCCTCGGCAAACCGGTTTTTCATTTTGTGCTGGCGGCGGATGGTCTCGATGCGCTCGATGCGCTGCAGGCGCTTTTCCATGGCAAAGGCGCGCTTCATGACCTTTTTATTGCCCAGGCCCCAGCCCTTCATGCGCTCGACGGTAAAGCTCAGGCGCTCGATTTCTTTGTCCTGCCGCTTTTTCTGCTTTTCCAAAAGCTCCATCATTTCGTCGCGGCGGTCGACATACTCGCTGTAGTTGCCCGGGTACGACGTCAGGCTGCCGTCGCGCATTTCAAGCGTGCGCGAGGTGACGCGGTCGAGGAAGTACCGGTCGTGCGAGATGATGAGCACCGTGCCCTTAAAGGCGCGCAGATAACCCTCGAGCCATTCAATGGACTGCAGGTCCAGATGGTTGGTCGGCTCGTCGAGCAGCAGAATGTCAACGCCTGACAGCATGATGCGCGCCAGATTGACGCGCGTTTTTTCGCCGCCCGACAGGCTCATGAACGGCCGTGTCTGCATGTCGGGCGGAATGCCCAGGCCGCTGACCATGCGCTGATAGGCGACCTCGAGGTCGTAGCCGCCGCCGTCCTCAAAGGCCGTCTGCATGGTGGCGTAGGCGCGCATATCGACCTCTTTGCCGGCCGCCATCTCTTCTTCCATGGCGCGCAGGCGGGCGCCCAGCTGCTCGATGTTTTCAAACGCCTGCCACAGCACCTGGCGCACCGTCAGCTCGGGCGGCACGTCGGGCAGCTGCTCCAAAAGGCCGATGCGGCGGCCGCGGGCAATGGACACCTGCCCGCCGTCATAGGGCAGCAGCCCGGCAAGCACCTTGAAAAGCGTCGTCTTGCCGCAGCCGTTGGGGCCGACGATGCTGGCCCGCTCGCCGGTCTGCAGCTCAAAGGACAAATCCCGCAGGATTTGCCGCTCGCCAAAGTATAAATTAAGTCCTGTTACACTGATTTCTATCATTTTTCTTCTCCACTGCGGCGCAGGGCCGCACAGCTTATAATCCGCCCTCGCGGAACATCGGCAGGTCCGGGCAGTCAAAGCTCAGCCGGTGCAGCAGCACCACCGCCAGCACAAGCAGGGCCGCCGCCGCACCGCCCCACAGCACGGGGATGTCATAGGACAGCACGCGCAGCCCGATGAGATATCCGCTCGTCATGACGGCGGCAAAGCTGAGTATATCGACCCACAAAAGGCACCGCCCGGCGCCGAGGCCGACGACATAAGTGTAAAACAGCCCGAACATCATGAGCATGGCATAGACCGAGGCTGCCGCGGCGGCAGCGGCCACAGACGCCCACGGCCGCGCTGTCTGCACACCGACAAAGGCCATGGCCCCGCACAGCGGCCAAAAGGCCATTTTAAAGTGCTCCCACACGTTTTCAGAAACAGGGAACAGGGCGCGCAAAAACCGCGGCTGACCGAGCGGGCGGTACAAAAAGTGCATGACAACTCCGCAGGCCCACGCAACGAGCAGGGTTTTCCAAAGCATCTCATCACTCTCCTCTCCACACTGTATGCGCAGAGAGCGCGGGACGCTACTCCTCTTTTGCCGCGCCTTCCTCAAGCGTCATCTGCCGCGGGTCCCAGTCATCCGGCGTGACAATGTAGTAATAGACCTCGGTGACGACAATCTTCAAAATGGCGGCAATGGGCACTGCAATAAGCATTCCGGCCGGCCCCCACAGCTCGCTGCTGGCCAGAATGGCAAACATGACGGTGATGGGGTGAATGCCCGCCTGGTCGCCCTGTATCTTGGGAATGACGACGTTGCCCTCGATTTGCTGGACAACCAGCACAAACACCCCGACGGCAATCGCCGGCCCCAATCCCAGCGTAATCAGGGCGAAAAACGCCTCGAGCACGCCGGCCAGAATAGAGCCGAAATAGGGGACAAAGTCCAGAACAAACGACAAAAAGGCAAAGAGCAGCGCGTAATCAAGTCCGATGATGCGCAGTCCAAAGTAGGTGCACACCGCCATGCCGGCCGAGATGAGCACGCGGGTCTTGATATAGGTCCACGTCACGCGGTCAGCGCGCCGGACAACGCTGTGCGCCCGCTCGCGCAGGCTTTCCGGCAGGGTGCTGAGAAAGGCGTGAAGCAGCCGCTGCCCGTCAAGCATGAAGTAAACAACCAGAATGACAATGACGACCCCATCAAACAGCCGCAGGGAAAAGTTGACAATCGCCGTCAGAATCCCTGTCAAAAACGACGAGATGTATCCGTCGCTTTCCGCCAGCAGGCCAATCAGCGTGTCAATGACCGGCTCGGGCAGTCCCAGCTCGGTCAGGTAATGGACGCCGCTGTCGAGCAGACTGTCAAAGTCAGATGCATAGCTTTGAATCTCACTGACCAGGCCGCTGATTTGGACGATGGCGCGCGGCAGCGACAGCGAGACAATGCCGACGATGAGCACAACAAAGAAAAAAAGCACGATAAATACAGCCAGGCCGCGGCGCATATGGGTCTTTTTCTGCAAAAGCCCGGCCAGCGGACTCAGGATATAGGCGATGATGCCCGCTGCCAGAAACAGCATGAGCACATCCCAAAACCGCGCGATCATGGCGACCGCCGCGATGAGCAAAACAAAAAGCATGACTCGTTTTGTGCTGTTCAAACGCTCTTCCCCTCTCTGCTGTGCGTACCATTTAGTATTATAGCGGTTTGACGCCCCGTGCGCAAGGGAAAAAGGCCGCTGAAAAAGAAATACAGGGACGCACACCATGCGCCCCTGTATTTTGAAAGAACGTGAGCTTTTATGCAGCGCGTCAGGACTGCGCCGCCTTGACGTGCTCAAGGGTGCAGGCGCAGAAGTGCCCGCCGCCCAGGTCCCGCAGCGCGGGGTCTGCACCGCTGCACGCCTCGGTCGCGTACTCGCAGCGTGCGGCAAACCGGCAGCCCGGCTTGGGATTGACCGGGCTTGTGACCTCGCCGCGGATGACCTTGATTTCTTTATTGCGCATCTCGACATCAGGCTCGGGAATGGCGGCCAGCAGCGCCTGCGTGTACGGGTGCTGCGGGTTCTCAAACAGCTGGTCAGTCGGTGCGCGCTCGACACACTGTCCCAGGTACATGACGGCGATCTCGCTCGAGATATGCCGCACAACCGACAGGTCATGGGTGATGAACATATACGTCAGGCCGAACTCGTCCTGCAGGTCCATCAAAAGGTTGAGAATCTGCGCCTGAATGGACACGTCAAGCGCCGAAACCGGCTCGTCGCACACGATGAACTTGGGCCCCAGCGACAACGCGCGTGCAATGCCGATACGCTGCCGGCGGCCGCCGTCGAGCTCGTGCGGATAAGCGCCCGCCAAGCGCGACGCCAGGCCGACGGTGTCCATCAGGCGGGCGGTCTGGTTCCAGATTTCCTGTTTTGTGGGGTAGACCTTGTTGACAATCATGTACTCGGCGATGATTTCAGCCACCGACATGCGGGGGTTGATGCTGGAATAGGGGTCCTGGAAAATAATCTGCATCTTTTTGCGCATTTCGCGCATCTCTTTTTTTCCAAGACCGATGATGCTCTTGCCCTCGAACAGAACATCGCCGCCCGATGGCTCGATGAGGCGCAAAATGGCACGCCCCAGCGTCGACTTGCCGCAACCTGACTCGCCGACAACGCCCAGCGTCTTCCCCTGCTCAATGGTGATGTTGACGCCGTCAACAGCGTGCAGTTCGCCGTCAGCGACCTTGAAGTATTTTTTTAAATCCCTGGTCTCCAGCAAAGGCACTGACATCACTTGCTCCCCCCTTCGGTAAACAGGTGGCAGCACACCTGGTGCGTGCCGTCGACATAGGTACCGGGGTGCTCTGTCTTGCACCGCTCGGTGCAATGCGGGCAGCGCGGCCAGAACCGGCAGCCATCCGGCAGGTTGGTCGGGTCGGGCATCAGCCCGGCGATGGGGCTTAGGCGCTTGGAATGTCCGCGCAGACTGGGGATGGACCCGAAGAGGCCGGTCGTATACGGGTGGTGCCGCTCGCCCTTGAAAATGTCGAGCAGCGTGCCCTGCTCGATGATTTCACCGGCGTACATGACGGCGACCGTGTCGCAGGTCTGGGCGACGACACCCAGGTCGTGCGTAATCATAATCATCGAGGTGCCCAGACGGTCGCGCAGGTCGCGCATCATAAGCAGTACCTGCGCCTGAATAGTGACGTCGAGCGCCGTCGTCGGCTCGTCGGCAATCAAAAGGTCAGGTTCGCACGCCAGCGCCATGGCGATGACGACGCGCTGCTTCATGCCGCCCGAAAACTGGTGCGGATAGTCCTTTTTGCGGCCCGCCGGAATGCCGACCAGGGTCAGCACCTCGTCGACGCGGGCCTCGATCTCTTCCTTGCTCTTTTTGCTGAAATTGTGCAGCGAAAGCGCCTCGCCAATCTGCTCGCCGACGGTCAGCACAGGGTTTAAGCTGGTCATCGGGTCCTGAAAAATCATGGCAATCTTTTCGCCGCGGATTTCGCGCATTTCGTTTTCGGGCAGCGCCAGAAGCTCCTGCCCCTCGAACTCAATCTCGCCCTGTTCAACAATGCCGATGCGCTCGGGCAACAGCCGCATCAGCGTCAGCGCGGTCGTCGTTTTTCCGGCGCCCGTCTCACCGACCAGGCCGAGGGTCTTTCCCCGCTCCAGCGAAAAGCTGATGCCGTTGACGGCGTGCACCGTTTCAAGGTCGGTCTTGTAAATGACGCTCAGGTCCCGCACTTGCAGCAAAACATCGCTCATACTTACGCCCTCCTACGATTTCAGGCGCGGGTCGAGCGCGTCGCGCAGGCCGTCGCCAATCAGGTTCATCGAAAGGGAAGCCAGAATAATGCAGATACCGGGGAAAAGAATCATCGTCGGGTTGGTGCGCAGGAACTCGCGCGCCTCGCTGATGATGGACCCCCATTCAGGCTGCGGCGGGTTGACGCCCAGGCCCAGAAAGCTCATCGACGCGGCGGCCAGAATCATGCTCGAAACGCTCATGGTGGTCTGGACAATCAGCGGTCCCAGCGCGTTGGGCAGAATGTGCTTGCGCAGGATACGGGCGTCGCCCGTGCCGCCGGCGCGCGCCGCTTCGATATACTCCTGCCCCGTAATGCCCAGCACCGACGAGCGCACGACACGGGCAAAGCCCGGGATGTGCGAAATGGTCAGCGCCATGATGAGGTTGAATATACTCGACCCCAGCGCCGCAACAATGGCCAGCGCCAAAAGGATGTTGGGGATGGCCGACAGCACGTCCATGATACGCATGATGATGTTGTCCAGCGGGTCGCCGTAATAGCCGGCAATCATGCCGAAAATCGCACCAAAAAACATCGACACAATGCTGCATGTAAAGCCGATAAACAGCGAGACACGCCCGCCGTGCAGGCACCGCGCCAGAATGTCGCGGCCGTAGCCATCTGTGCCGAACAGGTGCTCAGCCGAGGGGGGCAGCAGCTTTTCCCTGAGGTTCATGGTGATGCACACCTCGTACGGCTCGATGAGGTCAGCCGCCAGGACCAGCACAATAAGCACCAGCATGCTGATAAGGCCTATCATGGCCAGCCGGTTCTTTTTATACCGCCGCCAGATCTCTTTGAGCTGGCTCTGCTTTTTCATGGTGATCGCGGTCTGGGTTTCGTGCTTCTGCATTTTCTCAGTCGCCATATCAGCCTCTCCTTCCCGAATACTTGGCCTTGATGCGCGGGTCGACAAACGCATACAGCAGGTCAACGCACAGCATGATGCCGGCAAACATGACGGCCAGGCACATGGTTCCCGCCATGACGACGGGTACGTCTTTCTGTTTGATGCCGTTGACGATATATGTTCCGAGGCCGGGAATGGAGAACAGCGTCTCCGTGACGATGGCGCCGCCCAGCAGTCCGCCAAAGTTGACGCCGATGATGGTGATGACGGGCATCAGGGCATTTTTCATGGCGTGCTTCCAGATGACGGTGCGCTCGGCCGCGCCCTTGGCACGCGCCGTGCGGATGTAGTCCTGGCGAATGGTCTCAAGCATGCTCGAGCGCGTGAAGCGCAGCTGCTGCGCCGCATACATCAGGCCGAGCGCCAGCATGGGCAGCACATAGCCCTTCCACGTCTCGACGCCACCCGTCGGCAGCCAGCCCAGCTTGAGTGAAAACAGAATCATGAGCAGCATTCCCACCCAAAAGGCCGGCGCAGCGGCCAGAAAAAGCGCGATAAAGGTCGGGATGGTGTCGAGCAGCGAATACTGTTTGACAGCCGACAAAACGCCGATGGGAATGCCGACCACGCCGGCAAAGATGATGGCGTTCATGGCAATGGCAAACGAAATGGGTGCCTTGGCCATGACCTCGGGAAAGACCTCCTGCCGCGTGGCGTAGGATGTGCCGAAATCAAAATGGAAAATCGCGTCATAAAGATAGCTGAAGTAGCGCACAAGGAACGGCCGGTCATAGCCGAGCTCGTGGTTGAGCTGGTCGACCTCTTCCTGTGTGACGCCTGCGCCCAGAATCATGCTGGCCGGGTCGCCCGGCACCATGGCCAGAATACTGAAAATGACGAACGACACGCCGAGCACGACCGGAATCATGAGCAGCAGACGCTTGATAACATACCTGTACATACAGACCCTCCTCGTTCCGCCGCGAATGGCGGCGGCGGAGCTTTCCTGCCGGGAAGCTCCGCCGCGTGCATCCCAACGGGGGTTATCCTTTGGTTAATTCCAGCTCCAGTCGTAGACGTTGTAGTTGTTGGGCATGTTGACGACATTGAGGTCCTTGTTCCAGACATAGGGCTGGGCCTTGTAAAGGACCGGAATCAGGCATGCCGTTTCCATGATGGCGTCGTTGAGCTCTTTGTACAGGGCGGTGCGCTCTTCAAGGTCCATGATCTGACGGCCCTCTTCGAACAGGCGGTCAAACATCTTATAATCGAACTTGTCACCCTCAAACTTGACAAAGTACGAGCCCACGCCGGTGCTGATGACCTTTTCGCCAAAGGCGTCGTAATCGCCGCTGCTCGAACCGCCCGTCATGTCCATGTCAAACTCCTGGTTGCGGGCGCGGGTCAACGCGGTATACTCTTCAACCAGCTCGTTTTCCGCATGGATGCCGACGGCCTCCATGTTGGCCTGAGCGACCTGGGCGCACTTTTCAAAGTGGCTGCCCGGGAAGCACAAAAGGTTGCCGACGTCGACGCCGTCGGGGTAGCCAGCCTCGACCAGCAGCTCCTTGGCCTTTTCAGGGTCGTAGTTATAGACCACGTCGCCATAGGGGGCCGCGACATTGTACTCGGGGTTTTCCATGTAGTCGGCTTCCTGGGCATAGCCGTCAAAGCCGGCGATGTTCATGGATTCCTTGTCAAGCGAATAGGCAATGGCCTTGCGGACGTTGTCATTTTCGAGAGCGTCGTTGGCCATCCAGTTGATTGCAAGATAGGTAGTGTGGTTGGCGGGCATGATTTCGGTTTTGTAGTTGGGGTTGGCCTCAAG
>DVMR01000003.1 GCA_018714845.1 Candidatus Ventrousia excrementavium | reverse complement strand
GTGGCCATGAACTTGAGAAAGTCAGCGCCGTATTTCAGGTTATAGCGCGCCGCGCGCCGCGCCGATTCGACGCCGTTGATGCACAGGTCAGGCAAAAGAGTGCTCTGAATGTGCGGTGCAAAATGGGAGTCTGCATGGCCGCCTGTCGACCCCATGGACTCGCCGGAGACCAGCATGCGCGGGCCAACGACGTCGCCGCGGTTGATGGCGTTGCGCAGCGCCACATCAGCAAAGCCGGTACTGCCGGCATCGCGCAGGGTGGTAAACCCGGCGTTGAGATCCAGCTGCGCGTTGTGCAGGGCGGTAAAGGCGACGTCGCCCACCGTGCGGATGACGCTGGCTGCCAGTTCACTGGCTTCGCCCGACATGCCGGTGTGCACATGAGCGTCAATCAGGCCGGGCATGACGAACCTGTCCGACAAATCAATGACACCAAAGCCGTCGGAAATGGCTTCGTGCTCGCCCTGAATCGCGAGAATTTCATTGCCGTCAACGAGAACGACGGCATTTTTTAAAGTTTTTCCATCCTGCGGGCAAAAGAGCTTGCCGCACTTGAGCGCTTGTTTCATCATGATACCCTCCTGTGGTTTGTAACGAACCCAAAACATTATACCATAAAAAGCCGCAGAGTGGTATAATAATTCCATCAAACCAGGCAGACAGGGGGAAGAAAAATGCTGACCGTTGTGTGCGGCCGTGCGCGGGCCGGAAAAACGACCGAGCTGTACCGCCGCGCCGGGGATGGGGTGCAGGCCGGGCGGCGCCAGCTCATCATTGTGCCCGAAACCCGGTCGCACGACCACGAACGGCGCCTGCTGATGTCCTGCGGCAATCGTGCGGGACAGCTTGCCGAGGTCACGACTTTTACAAAGCTGAGCCGCGAGATTCTGAAAAGCGCGGGACAGGACGCTCCGTTGCTCGATGGCGGCGGCCGGGTGCTCGTCATGTACCAGGCCATGCAGAATGCGCGCCTCAGCCTGCAATATTTCAGGGGGGAGCCGCAGCCCGAGCTGCTGTCGCGTCTGCTGGCTGCGGCGGATGAGCTCAAGGCCTGCATGATCGAGCCGGGCGAGCTTTTGCGCGTCAGCGGGGGCCTGCCTGAAAAGCTGCGCGACATTGCCAGCATCTACGCCTGTTACTGCGCACTGTGCGAAACTGAGGGGCTGGACGGCAAGGACCTGATTACACAGGCTGCGGCTGCGGCGGATGACGCCGCTCTTTTCCAGGGCGCGGACCTTTACATCGACGACTTTGCGGGCCTGACAAAGCAGGAATATGCCCTGTTGGGGCGTCTGCTGAGCCGTGCACGGTCGTGTACCGCCGCGCTGCTGCTCGGCGGCGACGAAAAGCTTTTTGCCGAGCAGTATAAAACGCTGGGGCGGCTGCGCCGCCTGGCTGACGGCGCGGGCGTGCTCTGCCGCGTGGAGGAGTTGCCGCCGCGGGTACATGAAAAGCCGGAGCTTGACTGCCTGGAGCGCAGCCTTTTTTCGTTTGGAATGCAGCCGTATGAGGGCGACTGCCCGGCTGTGCAGCTGTTTGACGCGCCCGACGCCCAGGGCGAGTGCGAGCTGGCTGCTGCACTGATGCGGCAGAAGCTGCTGAACGGCGTCCGCGCACGGGAAATGGCCGTCGTCTGTGGCGGCCCGGACGAATATGCCGAAAAGCTGGAAAACGCCTGCGCCCGCTTTGGCGTGCCGGTGTTTGTCAGCCGCCAGCAGGATATTTTGAAAAAGCCGGCCTTCCTCGGCGCGCTGGGCGGGCTGCGGTCGCTGCTCGATGGCATGCGGCTCGAGACGGTGCTGACATGGCTCAAGGCCGGGCTGACCGGACTGGAGCGCAGTGAGCGCGAACAGCTGGAAAGCTATCTTTTGCTGTGGAACCTGTCAGGTAAGCGGTGGGAAAGCGCGTGGACCCTGTCGCCGGGCGGTTTCGGCGAAAAACGCCGGAGCGATGACGAGCAGCTTTTGCAGCTCAATGCCCTGCGTGAGCGGGTGTGGAGCCCTCTCGAACGGCTGCGCGGCGAGCTGCAGTCCTGCCGCACGGGAGGCGAGTTTGCAGAGGTCATGCTGCGCCATTGGGAGCGCGAGGGCCTCGAGGACCGGCTGGATGAGCGCGTTCGGGCGCTGACCGATGCAGGGCGCCGGCAGGATGCAGCTGAATATGCACAGCTGTACCGCATCCTGCGCGAAGCGCTCGAGCAGTTTCAGCTTGTTGTGGGCCGGATTGAGATGGACCGCCAGCAGTTCCTCGGGCTGTTTGAGCTCATGCTGTCACAGTATGACGTGGGGACCATTCCTGTTTCACTTGACTGCGTGGTGATGGGCGACTTCGAGCGGTTGTCGCTCGACGGGGTGAGGCACCTGTTCGTGCTGGGCGCGCGCGATGGCTTGCTGCCGCCGACGCCGCCGGGCGGCACACTGCTCAGCGAGCCGGAGCGCATCCTGCTCGAGGGAGTGGGAATTGAGCTGACCCAGACAGCTGAAGAGCGCGCCTTTGAAACGCAAAGCGCCGTCTATCACGCGCTGGCCTCACCTTCGGAAAGTCTGACCTTTTTATGCCCGGGCCGGGCGCTGGATGGCAGTGAATGCCGCGAGAGCTATTTGGTGCGCCGTGTGCTGGCGCTGCTGCCTGCTCTGCATGCACAGCCGGGCGAGCACACCCTGGGCCTTTTGTCGCTGACCGCGGCTGCACCCGCTTATGAGCTGGCCTGCACGGCGGCGGGTGGCGGTGGGGGAGCGCCCGGCGCTTTCGCCCTTCAGAGCCTGACGCAGGATGAGCGATGGGCAGAAAAAATCGCTCGGCTGCGGCACTACGCCGAGGCGCCGCGCGGACCGGTGAAAAAGGCCGAGAATATCCGCGCGCTGTACGGCGAACGCACACGCATGACCGCTTCACGCGTCGAGCGCGCCGAGAGCTGCCGCTTTTCCTATTTTATGCAATACGGCCTGCGCGCCAGGCCGACGCGCGCCGCGCGCTTCGGAGCACCCGAGATTGGCACGCTGGTCCACTATATTATTGAGAATGCTGTGCGCGACCTGTGCGAAAAGCGCTTCACAGACCCCGACAAGGCGGCGGCCCACTGGGCTGCGCGCTATGTGCAGGATGTGCTGGGCGGTACAGAGGATAAAACCGCGCGGTTTGCGGGGCTGGTGCGTTCGCTGTCGCGCCACGCGGCGGCGATGGTCCGCAACGTGTGGGAGGAAATCTGCGCGTCTGACTTTGTGCCGCTGCAGTTCGAAATGTCCTTTGGCGCAGACGGCGAGCTGCCGCCGCTCACCATGCGCGCGGGCAGCGTGACGCTCGAGGTCGGGGGCAAAATCGACCGCGTCGACGGCTATATCCGGGGCGACCGCCTGTATGTCAAGGTGGTGGACTATAAAACGGGCACCAAGCGCTTTAAGCTGTCCGATGTGCTGTACGGGTTGAATATGCAGATGTTTCTTTATCTGCTCATGCTGGAAAAGGGAGCGGCGTCGACGCTGCTGGAGCTGGCGGCGCAAAAAATCGGGACTCATGCCAGCGAGCTGGCGGTCGGCGGCGCCTTGTATGTGCCGGCCAAGGACCCGTATGTTCCCGCGGTGCAGGGAGAAGATGCCGAAAAAATTGACGAAAAGCTGGACAAGGCGCGTCAGCGCATCGGCCTGGTCAGTTCGGAAAGCGATATTCTGGATGCGCTTGAGCACGCCCGGCAGGGGAAATACCGCTTTTTGCCGGTTTCACTGAGCAAGTCGGGCGGACTGTCCGCGCTGTCGTCAGTGGCGAGCGCCGAGCAGTTTGGACGGCTTTTGCGCCGTGTTGAAAACACACTGGTCGGTCTGGCTGACCGTCTGGCGGCCGGCGACATCGAAGCCGAGCCGCTGCGCACCGGACCAGGGCGTTCGGTGTGTGATTACTGCGATTACCGAGCTGCCTGCCACTTTGACGAAGGCAACCGCCGGGACGCGTTCCGCACGCTGACCAGCCTGCGCGACAGCGAGGTCCATGCTATTTTAGAGGAGGAAGAGCATGCCCATCCCCTTCACTGAACAGCAGAAAAAGGCCATTGACAGCCGCGGCGGGCGTCTGCTGGTGTCAGCGGCAGCAGGTTCGGGCAAGACCGCCGTGCTGGTGCAGCGGGTCATCGAGCTGGTGTGCGGGGCCGAACCGGTCGACGTCGACCGGCTGCTCGTTGTAACCTTTACCAATGCGGCGGCGTCAGAAATGCGGTCCAAAATTGCGTCGGCACTGCTCGACCGTCTGGCGCTCGAACCGAATAATATCCGCCTGCGCCGCCAGCTGGTGCTGCTGCCCGGCGCCCGTATTCAAACGGTGCACGCCTTTTGCATGGACCTGGTCCGCCAGAACTTCGCTTTGTGCGGCGTGTCGCCCGACTTTTCGCTGGCCGATGAGACAGAATATTCTCTGCTCAAGGATGCGGCTATGGAAGAGACGCTGGAAAACGCCTATGCGTCAGACACGCCGCAGTTTGAGGCTCTGCAGTACGCCTTTTGCGAAGAGCGCGGGGATGAGCGGCTTGCCGGAATTGTGCGCGAAATTTACGAGTGTCTGCGCAGCCACCCCGACCCGGATGGCTGGCTGGAGCGGGCCGGGGAAGCGGACGAGGACCTGCCGCCGGAACAGACCGACTGGGGCGCTTATCTGCTGGAGTGCGCGCGCGGCAGCCTGCGTTTTGCCGCGTCCGGACTGGAAAGCGTGCTCAACGCCCTCGAGAACGCCCCCGAGCTGCTGGAAAAATACCGTCCGGTCCTCGGTAGTCTGCTGGAGCAGGCTGATGAGATACAGCAGGCCATGGCCGGGGGGTGGGACAGTGCGGTCGACGCAGTCCGCGCCTTTTCCAATCCGCGCCTTCCATCGGTGCGCGGCGGAGACGAGCAGCTTCGTGAGCGGGTCAAAAACGCCAAAAAGCTCTTTGCTGACCGCGTCAAGGCCATTGGCGAAAGGGTTCTGTGCGCCCACGCCGGCGAGATTGCACAGGAAAATGCACAGGCCCGGCCGCTGGTGCAGGGGCTGTGCGACCTGGTGCGCGATTTTTCGGCCCGGTACACGGAAGAAAAGAAAAAGCGCGGGCTTTTGGATTTCAGTGACCTTGAGCATCTGGCGCTCGGCCTGCTGACAGACGAGCAGGGCGGCCGCACTCCGCTGGCCGAGCAGCTTTCACAGTCCTTGAGCGAGCTTCTGGTCGACGAATACCAGGATACCAACGAGATTCAGGACCGCATTTTTGACGCCGTTGCGCCGGCGCGCGGCGGAGTTTTTCAGGTCGGAGACGTCAAGCAGAGCATTTACCGGTTCCGTTTGGCCGAGCCCGGCATTTTTGTCGACAAATACCGCCGCTACGCCGATTACGACGCGCCGGATGCCGCCGAGCGCCGCCTTCCGCTCAACCGCAACTTCCGCTCGCGGCCCGAGGTGCTTGAGCTTTGCAACTTCCTGTTTTCAAGGCTCATGTCGCGCCATTTTGGTGAGGTTGATTACGATGAGAGCGAACGGCTGTACCCGGGCGCAGACAACAGGGAAGGGCACTGCCCGAGCGAGGTGTGCGTCATTGATATGCAGGGCGCGCGCGATGACGAGGACTCCCCGGAAAAGGCGCAGGCCGAGGCGCGGTATGCGGCGGGGCGCATTGCCGCGCTTTTGCAGACGCACCGCGTCACGGAAAAGGACGGGAGCACGCGGCCGGCAAGGCCGGGCGACTTTGCCATTCTGCTCAGCTCCTTTCGCAGCAAGGCGCCCTTTTACCGGCAGGCGCTTCAGCGCGCCGGCATTCCGGCGGCGGCCGGCGAGGATGGCTTTTTTGACGCCATGGAAGTGCAGATTATGCTGTCCTTTTTGCGGATCATCGACAACCGGCGGCAGGATGTGCCGCTGATTTCGGTTTTGCGTTCGCCTTTGTTTTTCTTTTCCCCTGATGACCTGACCGAGATTCGCGAGTGCGACCGGCAGGGCGCTTTCTGTGACGCGCTGACGGCTGCGGCTGCGGCCGGGCGCGGCGATGCGCGGCAGTTCCTGGACCTGCTCGACGAGCTGTGTTCGCGCGCTGTCGACCTGACGGTATCCGAGCTGCTGCAGCTCATTTACAGCCGCACAGGGGCTATGGGGGTCTTTGCCGCGCTTGACCGCGGCGAAAACCGCAGGCGCAACCTGTCGCGGCTGCTCGGCATGGCCATGAGCTATGAGGGCCGGTCGGCCCGCGGCATACACGCCTTTCTGCGCTTTCTCGACCGCAAGGCAGAGGACGAAAGCGAGGTCCCCGGCGCGCCTGCGGGCTCGGACGCCGTGCAGCTGCTCAGCATCCATAAGTCCAAGGGGCTGGAATACCCGATTGTCATTGTGCCCGACCTCGCCAAGTCCTTTAATGCCGATGACCTGAAAAAACCGGTTCTTTTTCATCAGAAAATGGGAATCGGCATTCGCCTGCGCGACGAGCGGAGCCATGCCGAGTACGCGACCCAGCTTTACCGTGCTGTGGCGGCGCGCATCACGGCCGAGCAGCGGGCGGAAGAGCTGCGCAAGCTCTACGTCGCGCTGACGCGCGCGAGGGAGAAGCTCATTGTCACGCTGGCCCTTCCTGATGTATCCAAAAAGCTGACTGAATGGGCGCCGCTGGCAGGCGGCGGCCCCATTGACCCCGAGGCGCTTTCGGCGCAGACGTCATGTGCGATGTGGGTGTGCGCGCCTTTGCTCAATCACCCTGCCGGCGGACCGCTGCGCGCGCTGTGCCCCGGGACCATTCCCGTATCGTCGGATGCAGGTGCTGATAATTTGCGGGTTTCGGTGGTACACTATACCGAGATACCCGATGATTTTTGTCCGCCGCAGGCGGTGCAGCCGCAGCAGACAGAGGACTTTTCCGCGCTGCTGGCGCAAATGGACGTGCCCTACGCCTATGCCGATGTGTCTGCGCTGCCGTCCAAGCTGACGCCGACCGGCGCAAAGCGCCTGATGCCGGGCGCCGGTGAGATTGAACAGGCCGAAGACGCCCCCCGCGTGCGTTTTTATCAGACGCCGACCGGAGACGGGCCCTACAACGCCCGCGCGCGCGGTACAGCGACCCATCTGCTGCTGTCGCTGGCGGACTACGAAGGCTGCGCGCAGCCGGGCGGCGTGGAAAGGGAGCTTGCCCGCCTGACGGCGCAGCGGAAGATGACCGAGCACCAGGCGCAGCTGGTCAGCCGGCAGACCGCAGCCCGCTATTTTGAAGGACCGCTGGCCGCGCGGGTGCGTGCAGCCGGCCGCGTCCTGCGCGAGTATGAGTTCGGCGCTCTGTTCACCCCCCGGGAGCTGCTGGGCGAGGGGCGGGATGACGAGCAGATTTTGATGAACGGCATCATCGACCTGCTGCTCTTCGAGCCGGACGGCCTGTGCGTTGTCGACTTCAAGACCGACCGCGTCCAGCCGGGCGGAGAAGAACAGGCCGCACAGCGCCACCGGCTGCAGCTTGACATTTACGCTGCGGCGGCAGAAAAAATCTTCGGGCAGCCCGTGCGCAGCAGGGTCGTTTATTTCCTGCAGACCGGACGGGCCATCACACTCTGACAAGGGGGCCTGCGCAGCCGGCCCCGAAAAGGAGCCTGCCCGCAGTGAATGAAAACAGAGCCAACCGGCTGGGAACAGGGCGTATTCCCGCCCTTGTTTTCAGCATGGGCGTGCCCGCTGTGGCCGCCCAGCTGTTCAGTGTGCTGTACAGCACTGTCGACCGCATCTATATCGGCAACATCCCTGAAATTGGCCGCGCTTCGCTGACCGGCGTCGGCGTGGCGCTGCCCGTCATTATCATCATGTCCGCCTTTGCCTTTATGGTGGGCATGGGCGGTGCACCCCTGGCCGCCATGCGCCTGGGCAGCGGCGACCGCGAGGGGGCTGAGCGCGTTTTGGGAAACGCGCTGACGCTGCTCATTTCGCTCAGCGTGGTGCTGACTGTTCTGCTGCAGCTCATCAAGCATCCGCTGCTCATGGCCTTTGGCGCCAGCGAGGCGACCTATCAGTACGCCGGGGCCTATCTGGGCGTTTATTTATGGGCCACCCCTGCCATCATGCTGACGCTCGGGCTCAACCCCTATATTGCGGCGCAGGGACGGCCCAAGGCCGCGATGGCCGCTTTTCTGCTCAGCTCGGGTGTCAACATGGTGCTCGACCCCATCTTCATTCTGGCGCTGGGCTGGGGGGTGCGCGGCGCGGCCTTTGCCACGCTGATTTCTCAGACGGTCAGCGCCGCATGGACCATTGCCGTTTTGCGGTCAGACAAGGCGGTCATGCGCATCCGTGCCCGCAGCATGAAGCTGGAAGGGGACACGACAGGCGGCATTCTGCGTCTGGGCGTGTCGCCGCTTTTGATGATGGGCACCGAAAGCATGGTGAGTGCCACGCTCAACAACAGTCTGCAGCGCTACGGCGGCGACCTGTACGTCGGGTCAATGACCATTCTGCTGTCCCTGCTGCAGCTGGTCATGACCCCGCTCAACGGCTTTACGCAGGGTACACAGGCCATTTTGAGCTATAACTATGGCGCGCGGCAGACCGGACGCGTCAAAGCGGCCTTTAAGCTGATTGTCACGACAACGGTTTTCATTGCGCTGGCGCTCAGCCTGACGGCCATTTTGTTTCCGCGGGTCTTTGCCGGCATGTTCAGCCGCGGCGATACCGAGCTCATCGACCTGACGGCCCGCATGATGCCGGTCTTTCTGTGCGGCATTTTTGCCGTAGGCGCACAGATTGCCTGCCAGTCGGCTTTTCTCGCCCTGGGTCAGGCAAAGGTGTCGCTGTTTGTCACACTGCTGCGCAAGGTGCTGCTGCTCATCCCTCTGGCTGTCATCTTGCCCCGTTTTGTCGGCGTCAACGGCGTTTATTATGCCGAGCCCATCGCCGACCTGACGGCGTCGCTCATCACTGTGACGCTGTTCGCCCTGATGTTCCGCAGAATTTTGAGCAATCAGGAAAAAGCGTAAAATTGCAGGGCCCGGACAATCTGTCCGGGCCTTTTTGCCTCTTGCAAAGAGGAAGAGCATGTGCTATTATTATGCCATGCGATATATCGTGATACATAATAGTGGAGGGGAAGTCCGTGCAGGAGCAGCAGCCCATGACCGAGGCCATGTATTATATTCTGCTGGCGCTTTTGCACCCGGGGCACGGATACGGCATGATGCAGCGCATCCGCGAGCTTTCACGCGAGCGCATTGAAATGGGGCCCGGGACGCTGTACGGCGTTTTGAACCGCATGAAAAAAGAGGGACTCATCGTGCTGACGGGCGAAGAAGAACGCCGCAAAAACTATGCCATTACCGACGCCGGGCTGCAGGCCCTGCGGCTGGAATACCGCCGGCTGCAGGATATGGTGCAGGATGGCCGGATGCTGGAGGAAGAGCAATGAAGCGCAGGTATACTTTCCACCCCCAAGACTATGCGGTGGGGGAAAATGAAAAATATTATGCCGACATGGCGCAGCGCGGCTGGATTTTGGAAAAGCGCGGCGCAACGTTCAGCCGGTTTCGGCGGTCAGAACCGCAGAAGCTCAAATACCGCATTGAGCTGTCGTCGCCGGCGTACTTTGACGACGACCAGCAGCTGCCCGACGAGCAGGTTGCCCTGTATGAAGAAAGCGGCTGGAAATATGTGACGTCAGCAGGCCTGGTGCATATTTTCTGCGCGCCGGAAAACAGCAGCGTGCCCGAGTTTTACAATGACCCCCGTCAGCAGGCGGCGACAGTGAAGGCTTTAAAGCGCAGCTATGTGCGCGGTTGTCTGGTTATTATGCTGCTGTTGACTTTTCATGCCGTAATTGATGCTGCCATGATGGGGGATGTGGGCGAATGGCTGGTAGAATTCGGAGCCGAAGTGCGCATCGCGTGGGTGCGGGCGACGGCCCTGGTGTTGGCGTGGTTCAGCCTGATGGCCGTGCTTTTTTATGACCTGCTGCGCGGAGTGATCAGCACACAGCTGCTGTATCGCCGCCTGCGGTCGGGCAGACCGATTGACCATTCGCCGAAACGCCCGGCCGTGTATCGTGTGATTCGGTGGGTGCTGGGCTCTCTGACCGTGCTTTTTGCCCTGCTGTTTGTCATTCAGCTCTGCGGTGTCAAAACAGCGGAAATGCCGGATGAAGCAGACGGCCCGTATCTGCTGCTTCGCGACATGGGCTGGACGGGCGAGCGGACGATCAATTATCTGGGTCAGCCGAGCGAGGTCGAAACTGCCCGCTCCCTGGCGGCGCGGCAGTGGCACACCTACGAATGTGTTTCAGACGGAGCGGAAAGCGAGGTGTGGATGTACCAGGATGTTTACCAGATGCGCAGCCCCGCGCGGGCCATGGCGCTGGCGCCGGTCCTGATGCGTGACGCGACCTTTGCGCACGGGCCGGAGAGTTTTTCGGCGGTCAGCGTTCCGGGGATTGACGCCGCATGGCGGGCCGGGATGGAATTCATCGCCGTGCGCGGCGACACGGTCTGGTACATCACTTACAGCGACCCCGGCCTGTACAGCCCGGAAGAGGAGCTGCTTGGCGACCCGCTGGCGGCGTTGGCGCACATTCTGAATACAGAGGAGACGAGCGGGGAATGAATATCCGAACCGGAGTCGATATTGAGCAGATTGAACGCTTTGAGCGGCTTTTGAAAAAGCCGTCTTTCATGCGCGGCGTCTACACTGAGGGCGAGCGCGCGTATATTGAGCAAAAGCCGCATCCGGCACAGACAGCGGCAGGTCTGTTTTGCGCAAAGGAAGCGGCGGCCAAGGCGCTGGGGCGAGGGTTGTTCGGCCTGCGGCCCGACCAGCTCGAGGTCTTATGGGATGAACAGGGCGCCCCTGTGCTGCACCTGCACGGTGCGGCGGCCGAGAGTTATGGCGACTGGCAGCTGGCGCTGTCCATTGCGCACAGCGGGGGTATGGCTGTCGCTTTCTGCGTTGCGACCAAAACGCAGGGGGCATAACGCGGCCGGCATCCCCATACATATTCACCGATACTGCTTTTGGAGGGATCGGTGTGAAAAGGGGATGGGTCCTGACCCTTCTGCTGGCCGGCTGCCTGCTGCTGGGCGGCTGCGGCGAAGCGGAGTTTGACATTGAAACAGTGCGAGAGACGTATACGCAGGCGCTGACCATGACGGCCGAGGCCGATATCACCACACACAGCGGCGTTCTGGCCGACTACACGGTGTCGTTTACACGGAAGGACGGCGTTTCGACGGTGACGCTGCTGGCGCCCGAGAGCCTGGCCGGCATTTCGGCCCGCACCTACGAGGGCCGCGCTGAAATCGAGTATGAAGACGTGGCCGTCGAGACCCTGCTGCCGTCTGTCAGCGGCTTTGTGCCGGTCGATGCGCTGTCCGGCGTCATCGACGACCTGTGCGGCAGCGTGCCGGCAGACTACTGTGCCGAAGAGCTCGAGGGCATTTCGTGCATTGCCCTGACTTTTGAAACGAGCACTGAGGAGTACGCAGGCCAAAAGCGTGTCTGGCTTGACAGCCAGTCGCTGGCCGTGCTGCGCGCTGAGTTCTATCTGGACGGGCAGATGGTCATATCCATGTCGGTCCGGGATTTTGCTTTTGCCGGGCAGGCGCCGGATGCGCAGGGGCAAAATAGTTGATTTTTGCCGAAAAAAGTGGT
The DNA here is from genome assembly GCA_018714845.1 of Candidatus Ventrousia excrementavium. Classification (GTDB taxonomy): domain Bacteria; phylum Bacillota; class Clostridia; order Oscillospirales; family Butyricicoccaceae; genus Ventrousia; species Ventrousia excrementavium. The sequence goes on along the minus strand of DVMR01000003.1, from coordinate 1,157 downwards.
AGACTATAAATGATTATATGCAATTTTAACGCTTCGCGGCCCGACAGGTTCTGACACCGCTCGTGCGCATCTGCGCCCGCCGCCGCATAGACTGGTAGCGGGAGGCAATACGCAAAAACTTCACCTGCGCGGAAACACAGGGTGCGATGACTAAAACCCGCGTGCGCGTGGAAAAATAATGTTGCGGACTTGTCCGACACTTTTCCTGCGGAGCGTGAGAGAATGGATCGCAATAATCCGGTACGGCGTGGTGAAATCTATTACGCCGACTTGAGTCCCGTTGTCGGCAGTGAACAGGGCGGAATGCGGCCCGTTTTGATTGTGCAGAACGACGTGGGCAACCGGTACAGCCCAACTGTCATCGCGGCGGCCATCACGTCGCAGCAGAACAAGGCGCGGCTGCCCACTCACATCGAAATTGAGGCCAGAACCTACGGGCTGTCGAAAAACTCGGTCGTGCTGCTCGAGCAAATCCGCACGCTGGACAAAAAACGCCTGCGCGAACGGATGGGCTGCCTCGACCGCGGTATGATGCACAAGGTCGACGGCGCCATTGCCGTCAGCTTTGGTCTGGAGGACGTGCAAAGTCAGGAGGAATAACGCTTGAAAAGCCGCAAATGGACGTTTTCACTGGCCGCGCTGCTGCTCGTAGTGCTGATGACGACCTGTTATCTGGCCATTGCCGCCGAATATGGCTCGCAGGACGACCCGCTCGTCACGTTGAGTTACATAAACGACGTGCTTGCGCCGGAAGCAGAAGCAAAGATTGAAGAGATTTTTAATCAGAAGGCAGACGAGTTCGACAGCCTGATTGATCAGAGGCTGGCGTCAATTCAGTCTGAAATCGACAGTCAGCTCGCCGCTGCGGGCGGGACGGACACGCCGAGCGATGCTCTGATCGAGGCGGTGACAGCCGCCGTGCTTGAACAGCTGGGCGACGGTACAACGACCGGCGGCACGGTGACAAACAACTGGACGGTCATCAGAATGACCAGCGGTCAAACCCTGACGGCCGAGGTGGGGTGCGAGATGCTGCTCCGCTTTGGTTCAGCACAGTGCGTTGCCTCGGGCTCGCCGGGGCTCATCAACCTGTCGTCGGGGACTGACCTTGCAAACGGCGGCAATTTGAGCACCAATAATCTTTATATCGTCACCAT
>DVMR01000038.1 GCA_018714845.1 Candidatus Ventrousia excrementavium | reverse complement strand
GCACTCGACGCAGGTGGCCTCGTCGATTTCGTACTTGCTGCCGGCGTCCTTGATGGCGCCGACCGGGCACTGAGCCGCGCAGGCGCCGCAGGCGATGCAGGCGTCGCTGATTTTGTAAGCCATATTGATTCCCTCCGTTTATATATGTGTACCGCCCGCCGCAGCGTGCGGCGGATGTCAATATCATTTTAACATGAAAATCAAAAAATGCAATGGCCCGCGTGCGAAATAATTATGCCTTTTTTGTAAATGATAACTCCCAAAGGAGCGTGTGTTTTATGACGGAAAAAACCAGCCGGCCCCATATTCCGGCCGGCGGCCAGCCTGACGGCGGCTTTGGCCCGCAGTCGCAGAGCCACGAGCTGCGCTTTGCCTCGTCGCGGCCGGCAGCACCTGTCAAGCCGGACAAAAGCGGGGAAGGACCAAACCATGACTGACAACCGTTTTTCTCAGGGAGCGCAAAACGCCCTGCTGCTCGCCTTTTCATCGGCGCGGCGGCTGCAGCACAGCTTTATCGGGTCCGAGCACCTGCTGCTCGGCATTTACTGCCAGCGCGGCGGGGGCGGCAGCCGCGCGCTGTGTGAGATGGGCCTGACCGAGCGCCAGCTTTTTGACGCCGTAGCCGCCGTTGTCGGGGCGGGCAAGGGCCGCGCGTCTGCCCCTGTCGTTTTGACGGTCAGCGCCATGCGCATCATCGAAGGCGCGCCCGCACAGGCGACGGCAGCCGGCAGCGCAAGCGTCGGCAGCGAGCACATTCTCATGTCGCTTTTAACCGAAAAGGACTGCGGCGGCGCGCTGGTGCTCAAGCGCCTGGGCATCAGCCTGTCGGCCCTGTACGCCCGCCTGCTGGCCCGGCCGCAGGCCGAGCCGGCGCCCCCGCCGCCGGGCTCGGGCAAGAGCGCCAAGAGAAGCGAGCTCAAGCTGACACTGCAATTCGGCGCCGACCTGACGGCCCAGGCGCGTCAGGGCCGGTTCGACCCCGTCGTCGGGCGCGAGCACGAGGTCGCGCGGGTCATCAGCATTTTGTGCCGCCGGCAAAAATCCAACCCCGTGCTTCTGGGCGACGCCGGCGTTGGCAAAACGGCTGTTGCCGAGTGTCTGGCACAGAAAATTGCCGACGGAGACGTGCCGGCCCCTCTTTTGAACAAGCGCCTCATCTCGCTCGAGCTGTCGGGCCTGATTTCAGGCACCAAATACCGCGGCGAGTTTGAAGAACGCATCCGCAACGTGCTCGAAGAGGTCCGTCAGAGCGGCGACGTCATTTTGTTTATTGATGAAATTCACATGCTGACCGGCGCGGGTGCGGCCGAAGGCGCCATCGACGCGGCCAACATCTTAAAGCCCGCGCTGGCGCGCTCAGGGCTTCAGATGATTGGCGCCACAACGCCGGCTGAATACAAAAAGACCATTCGGCGCGACAGTGCCCTGGCCCGCCGCTTCCAGCCCGTTGACATCGGCGAGCCCACATCAGAGCAGGCGCTGCGCATTTTGCGCTCCCTGTCCGGGCGGTACGAATCGCACCACGGCATCCGCATCGCCGATGACGCGCTCGAAGCCGCAGTCCGCCTGTCGGTGCGCTGTATGCCCGAGCGCCGTCTGCCCGACAAGGCCATCGACCTTTTGGACGAGGCAGCCGCCTCGGCCCGTCTGGCCGGACAGCCCATTCTGACGCCGCGGCATATCGCAGACGCTGTTTTTACCATGACGGGCATCAGCGCCGACGCCGCGGCGGACGACGAGCGGCAGACTCTGCTGGCTCTGGAGTCAAAGCTGGCCGAACGGGTCGTCGGACAGGACCGGGCCGTGCGCGCCGTGGCGCGCTCTGTACAGCGGGGCCGCCTGCTGGGCCACGGCGGCGGACGGCCGCTCGGCTCCTTTCTGTTTTGCGGGCCCTCAGGCGTGGGCAAGACCGAGCTGGCGCGCGCCCTGTGCGCCTGTCTGTTCGGCGACGAGCGCTCGCTTGTGCGCATCGACATGTCCGAGTTTCGCGAGCCGCACTCTGTGTCCAAGCTCATCGGCTCGCCGCCCGGCTACGTCGGCTTTGGCGAGGGCGGACTGCTGACCGAGCGCATCCGCCGCAAGCCCTTCAGCGTCGTGCTCTTTGACGAAGCCGAAAAGGCCCACCCCGACGTTTTAAATCTGCTTTTGCAGCTGCTTGACGACGGTTTTCTGACCGATTCCGAGGGTGGGCGGGCCGACTTTCAAAATGCCGTCATCATCCTGACTTCCAACGTCGGCCTGCGTGAAATGCAGTCCCGCCCCGCCGGCTTTGGCGGGCAGGCGCAAAATGCCGCCGACAGCCGCGTCCTCGCCGAAGTCCGGCGCGCCTTTCGGCCCGAGCTTTTAAACCGCCTGGACGAGGTGCTGGTCTTTCAGCCTCTGGGGAATGCTGACAAGCAGCGCATCTGCCAAAAGCTGCTCGCGCAGTCGCGTGAACGCCTGCTTGCGCAGGGCGTCGCGCTGTCGTGGGACGACGAAGCGGTCGCCGAGCTGTCACTTCGGTGCAGCGACCCGGCTTTGGGCGCGCGTCCGCTGCGCCGGCTGGTTACCCAGGAAGTCGACGACCGTGCCTGCGCCCTGCTGCTCGGCGAAGGGCTGCCGCGCGGCTCGCTCCTGCGGCTGACTGTGCGCGACCATTCACTGGCCCTTGAACGGGTTCCCGCGCCCCTGGCCGCCGGCAATTAGCAGTGCAATTTATACAAAAATCGAGATGGCGGTTTATTCAAAATCGCCATCTCGCCATTTTACTTACATTTTACAAACAAATGGATGTACACTTTACAAAGCGCTCTTATACTGAGGACCGTAATCACAGAGGAGCAGAAAAAGTTCAATTACGAAGGAGTAAGAAAAAATGAAAAAGAAACTTTCTGTCCTGCTTGCCTGTCTTCTGGTCTTTACGCTGGCTCTGGCCGGCTGCCAGAATGCAGCCACTGACGAAGGCACCAATAATGAAGGTACCACCAACGAAGGCACTACCAACGAAGGAACGAACAACGAGAGCAACACCAACAATGAAAGCACTCCCAGCACGGACAACAGCGGTGACGAGACCACTGCTGTGAGCGGCACGGTCAACACCGACGGTTCGACCTCGATGGCCGACGTGATGGCTGCTCTGACCGAGGCTTTTAAGGAAGTCCAGCCCGACGTCACCATCAACTACACCGGTTCGGGTTCGGGCGCCGGCATCGAAGGCGCCATGTCCGGCACCTGCGACATCGGCCTGTCCTCGCGCGAACTGTCTGAAGAAGAGACCGGCGCCGGCGCTGTTGCCAACGTTATCGCCAAAGACGGCGTCGCCGTTGTCGTCAACCCTGAAAACGGCGTCAGCGACCTGACTGTCGAGCAGATTGCCTCGATTTTCAAGGGCGAAATCACCAACTGGTCTGAGCTTGGCGGCAGCGACGCTCCCATCGCCGTGTTCGGCCGTGAAGCCGGCTCGGGCACCCGCAGCGCCTTTGAAGAGATCGTCGGTGTTGAAGACGCCTGCGTCTACACCAACGAGTACTCCTCGACCGGCGACATCATCGGCAACGTCGCTTCCAACCCCAACGCCATCGGCTACGCTTCCCTGTCGGCTGTTGACGACACTGTCAAGGCTGTCATGGTCAACGGCGTCGAGTGCAACGAAGACACGGTGCGCGACGGCTCCTACGAGATCCAGCGTCCGTTCGTCATGGTCACTGTCGAAGGCACCGAGCTGTCTGACGCTGCCCAGGCCTTCCTCGACTACGCCATGAGCCCCGATGCTGCTGATGTCATCGCTTCCGCCGGCGTTGTTGCGGCCAACTAAAACTCATTGATAGCGTCCTTTTACCACAGGCAAGTCCCCCGAGTGGGGACTTGCCTTGAAATCTGCAAGCGAGGGCTGATTGTTTTATGAATGAATCCGTGACCCCCGTGCAGGAAGGCGGCAAAAAACCGCGCAGCCGCAATCTGCTTGAACGGCCGATGCAGGTTGTATTTACCATCTGCGGCTTTATCGCCATTGCCTTTGTCCTGCTGATCACCGTATACCTGATTATCTCCGGTCTGCCTGCCATCCGTGAAATCGGGCTGTGGGATTTTCTCTTTGGCACCCGCTGGGCCTCGACCCACAAGACCGACCCGGCCTACGGTATTCTTCCCTTTATTCTGACGTCGATTTACGGCACGGCCGGCGCCATTTTAATCGGCGTGCCCATCGGCTTTTTCACCGCAGTATACCTTGCCAAAGTGGCGCCGCCGCGCGTGGCCGGCATCATCCGCACGGCCGTTGACCTTCTGGCCGGTATTCCGTCGGTCGTCTACGGCCTGGTCGGCATGATGGTTCTGGTGCCCGCCATACGCGAGACCTTTAACCTGGCGGCCGGCGACAGCCTTCTCGCCGCCATCATCGTCCTGGCTGTCATGATTCTGCCGTCTATTATCTCGGTGTCCGAGACGGCGCTGCTCGCCGTTCCGCGCGAATATGAAGAGGCCAGCCTGGCGCTGGGCGCCACCGAGCTCGAGACCTACTTCCGCGTCTCCGCTCCGGCCGCCAAAAGCGGCATTGCGGCAGCTGTCGTGCTCGGCGTGGGCCGCGCCATCGGCGAAGCCATGGCCATTCTGATGGTGGCCGGCAATGTGGCCAACATGCCCTCGCTCTTTTCCAGTGTCCGCTTTTTGACGACCGCCATTGCCAGCGAAATGAGCTACGCCTCGGTCGGCAGCCTGCAGCGCAACGCGCTGTATTCCATCGGCCTGGTGCTCTTTTTGTTCATCATGTGCATCAACGTCGTTTTGAACCTCTTTCTCAAACGGGACAAGGAGAAATAAGCCATGGAAAAAACCGCTTCCCGCTCTGCGGGCAAAAGCCGCGTGAAAAACGGCAACCTTTCTCCCCGGCGCAGAACCTATGAAATCGTCATGCGCACGCTTTTATACATCTCTTCCGGCCTGACCGTCGCGCTGCTGCTCTTTATCATCGGCACCATTCTGATCGACGGTGTTCCCGGCCTGAGCTGGCAGTTCCTCACCACGCAGGAAAGCGTCATCAACGACACAAACGGCATTCTGCCGGCCATTCAAAATACCCTTTACGTCATCATTGTCACCCTGATTATCGTTTTGCCGCTCGGCGTCGGCGCGGCCATTTACCTGACCGAATACGCCAGCAACCGCCGCCTGGTCGCGGCCATTGAGTACGCCACCGAAACACTGGCCGGTATTCCTTCCATTCTGTACGCCCTGGTCGGCATGCTGGTGTTCTGCCAGATGATGGGCCTTGGCAAAACACTGCTGGCCGGCTCGCTGACGCTGGTCATCATGACGCTGCCCACCATTATCCGCACCACGCAGGAAAGCCTCAAAACCGTGCCGCAGAGCTACCGCGAGGGCGCTCTGGGACTGGGCGCCGGGCGCTGGCACATGATTCGCACCATCGTGCTTCCCAGCTCGATTGACGGCATTGTCACCGGCTGTATTCTGGCCATTGGCCGCATTGTCGGCGAATCGGCGGTGCTGATGTTCACCGCCGGCATGAGTATGACTCTGCAGGACTTTTTCTCAAACGGCGGGCTTATCCACAGCTCGGGCGCAACGCTGACCGTCGCTTTGTATGTGTACGCCAAAGAGCGCGCCGACTTTAAGCTGGCCATGTCGGTCGCCGTTGTTCTGCTGTGCATCACGCTTTGCATCAACCTGGCAGCCAAGCTGGTCGGCAAGCGCCTGAAAAAGAAATAAGAGGGTGATGAGAATATGAGCAATACGATTATTCAGGCTAAAAACCTGAATCTGTACTACGGCGAAAACCACGCCTTGAAGGATATCTGCCTTGACCTGCCCGAGCGCGAAATCACAGCGCTCATTGGCCCCTCGGGCTGCGGCAAATCTACCTTTTTGCGCACCATCAACCGCATGAACGACCTGATTGCCGGCGTGCGCATCGAAGGGCAGCTTTTATACCGCGGCGAGGACGTCTATGCGCCCGGCCAGAGCGTCACCGACCTGCGCCGGCGCGTCGGCATGGTCTTTCAAAAGGCCAATCCCTTTCCCATGTCCATTTACGACAACATCGCCTACGGCCCGCGCACTCACGGCATCCGCAGCCGCGCCAAGCTCGACGAGATTGTCGAAAGCTCGCTGCGCGGCGCCGCTTTGTGGGACGAGGTATCCGACCGCCTCAAAAAGAGCGCCCTGGGCCTGTCAGGCGGCCAGCAGCAGCGGCTGTGCATTGCCCGAGCCCTGGCTGTCAAGCCCGATGTTCTGCTGATGGACGAGGCGACCAGCGCGCTCGACCCCATCTCCACATCCAAGATCGAAGAACTTGCCGTTGACCTGAAAAAAGATTATACTATTATCATGGTCACGCACAATATGCAGCAGGCGGCGCGTGTGTCGGACAAAACAGCCTTTTTCCTGCTCGGCGAAATGATTGAGTTCGGCGACACAGAGACCCTCTTTTCCCGCCCGAGCGACAAGCGGACCGAAGATTACATCACCGGGAGGTTTGGATAATGCCCAGAAGCCGATTCGACCACCAGCTCGAGACCCTCAACACCGAGCTCATTACCATGGGCGCCCTTGTCGAGACGACCATCGCCAGCGCAGCCAAGGCGCTGATGGAAGGCGACCGCACCCAGGCCAAACGCATTGCGCAGAACGACTCGCAGATCGATGGCATGGAAAAGAGCATCGAAAGCCTGTGCCTCAAGCTGCTTTTGCAGCAGCAGCCGGTTGCTCGCGACCTGCGCCTGATTTCGGCAGCTCTGAAAATGATTACCGATATGGAGCGCATCGGCGACCAGGCCGCCGATATTTCCGAGCTGACCCTGCTGCTCGGCGATATCAAAACCCCCACTGTCATGGACTCCATCGGCGATATGGCCCGTGCCACCATCCGCATGGTCTCGTCGGGTATTGACGCCTTTGTCAAAAAAGACCTCGACCTGGCCCGCAAGGTCATTGACATGGACGACGAGGTAGACGACCTTTTTGTCCGCGTCAAAGAGGAGCTTATTGAGCTCATCCGCCAGAACGGTCCCTTCTGCGAACAGGCCATCGACCTTATCATGGTGGCCAAGTACTTTGAGCGTATCGGCGACCACTCGGTCAACATCGCCGAATGGGTCGTCTTTTCCATCACCGGCGAGCACCGCTCCTCCGGAGAGGGGACGGTCTGACATGCCTCTCATCTACTATGTAGAGGACGATGAGAATATCCGCAACCTTGTGTTGTACTCGCTGACCTCTGCGGGGTACGAGGCGCAGGGCTTTGACTGCGGCGAGGACTTCTGGCGCGCCTTCTCTGAGCGCACGCCCGACCTGGTCCTTCTGGACATCATGCTGCCCGGGCAGGACGGCGTGGAATGGCTGCGCCGTCTGCGCGAGCGCGAGCAGAAAATTCCCGTCATGATGCTGACTGCCCGCTCGTCCGAATACGACAAGGTCCTGGGGCTGGACGCCGGCGCCGACGACTACCTGACCAAGCCCTTCGGCGTCATGGAGCTGCTGTCGCGCGTGCGTGCCCTTTTGCGGCGCGCGGGCCGCGACAACGCCGGCTCGCTTTTGTCGGTCGGCTCGCTGACCCTGGACCCGGCGCGCCGCGTCGTTACCTGCGGCGACACGCCGGTGACGCTGACCTTCAAAGAATTTGAACTTCTGCACTACCTGCTGCGCAACCAGAGCATCGTTTTGTCGCGCGAAAAAATCATGGACGCCGTGTGGGGCGTCGACTACCCCGGCGAAAGCCGCACTGTCGACATGCACATCAAATCCCTGCGGCAAAAGCTCGGCCCCTGCGGCGAACACATCGTCACGGTCCGCGGCGCCGGTTACAAAATTGGGGGCACGGTATGAGAAAAAAAATCTTTGCCAGCACAGTTCTTTTGTGCGTGCTTACCGCCCTTGCCGCCTTTGCGCTGGCCCTGTGGACTGACTACGACGGCCAGCGCGCTTTTATGCAGAGCGAGACCATCCGCCAGGCGGGCAATATCAAAAGCGCCTGTCTGGCATCTGACGACCCCGAGGCCGTGCTCAGCGCTTTGTCAGACACACGGCTGCGCATCACGCTGATTGCGCGCGACGGCACGGTTTTGTTCGACAGCACCGCCGACGAAGCGCTGATGGACAACCACCAGGACCGCCCTGAGGTCGAGCAGGCCTTTGCCTCGGGCACCGGCTCGCGCACCCGTCTGTCAGACACGCTGGGCGAGGAATGCTTTTACTATGCGCAGCGGCTTGACGACGACACCGTACTGCGCGTCGCGTCCTACACTTCGAGCGTCTGGGCCGTCACGCGCGACCTTATTCCGCGCTATGTTCTGCTGCTTGTGATTCTCTGCCTGGGCGCGCTGTGGCTGGCGTCGCACATGACACGCAAAATCGTGCAGCCGCTCAACGAACTCGACCTCGAGCACCCGCTTGAAAACGACACCTATGAAGAAATAGCTCCCCTGCTCGGGCGTATCTACCGCCAGAATGAGGGGCTTCGCGAGCGCATGAGCGAGCTGCAGGACCAGCGCGAGCACCTGTCGGCCATCACTGCGTCGATGGCCGAAGGACTGATTGTGCTCGACAGCGAGCTGACGGTTTTGTCGTGCAACCAGAGCGCCCTGCGGCTTTTGGGCCGCGAAGATTTGAACCCTGTCGAGCAGAATCTGCTCGTTCTGTGCCGCGAGGCGTGGGTCAGCGCCCTGGCGCGCCGCGCGCTTGCAGGCGAACGCGCCGAACAGACCGAAATGCACCAGGGTCGCGCGCTGCGCGTGCTGGGCTCGCCCGCTTCGAGCGGCTGCATCCTGCTCATCAGCGACGTCACCGAGCAGCAGGAAAGCGAGCGAATGCGCCGCGAGTTCACGGCCAATGTGTCGCACGAGCTCAAGACCCCGCTGACCTCGATCTCTGGCTACGCTGAGCTGATTGAAACCGGCATGGCCCGCCCCGGCGACGTCGGGCGGTTCGCCCACATCATCTCGGACGAGTGCAGCCGGCTTTTGACGCTGGTCGACGATATCCTGTCCCTTTCCCGGCTCGACGAAGGCGCTGTTCCGACGCAGGGCGGCCCGGTCGGCCTGCTCGCCGTCTCGCACGAGGCGGTGTCCCGCTTAACCGACGCGGCGCAAAAGCGCGGTATCACGCTGTCTGTCGAGGGCGATGAGCAGATTATCTGCGCGTCCCGCTCCATGCTGCTCGAGCTCATCTGCAACCTGTGCGACAACGCCGTCAAGTACAACCGCGACGGCGGCAGCGTCACAGTGACCGTGGGCCGCCGCAGCGGACGTCCCTTTGTCTCGGTGCGCGACACAGGCATCGGAATCCCCGCTGACGAACAGAGCCGCATTTTCGAGCGCTTTTACCGCGTGGACAAAAGCCGCTCGCGCGAAGTGGGCGGCACCGGCCTGGGCCTTGCCATTGTCAAGCACCTGGCCATGGCCCTGGGCGCCGAGATCAGTGTCGACAGCACCCTGGGCGCGGGCAGCACCTTTACCGTGACCTTTGCAGTGCCGTCCGACCAGGCGTGTCAGCCTCAGTAATCCCGCGCGGGCAGCGAAATTTCGCCGAGCGCCTGCGACGCTTCCATGTCGTAGGCGTGGCTTTTGGCTACGTCGCCGAGCGAAATCATGCCGCACAGGCGTCCGTTTTGCATGACCGGCAGTCTGCGCACCTGCTTTTCCGCCATCATCAGCGCTGCTTCGCGCACGTCGGCATGGGCCTCGACTGTATAAACCGGCCTGCTCATCAGACTTCGCACCGGCGTTCCGGCCGGCAGTTCGGCTGCCACGCCGCGCACTGTGATGTCGCGGTCAGTCACCATGCCGCGCACGCGCCCGTCCTCTGCACAGACGGGCAGCGCGCCCACGCCGTGATGCGCCAGCAGCCGCGCCGCGCTTTCGACGGTATCGTCAGGTGAAAGCGAAACAACCCCCCGGCTCATGATTTCAGAAACCAACATAAAAAACGCCCCTCTCATCCATACAAGCTGGGCTTAGTATGGTCGGCGGGCGTTTTTTTATTCTTTTTTACCTTCTTGCAGGGCCAGATTGCGCCGCAGAGGGGCGACGCCGCGCCAGCTGAAAGCGCGGCTGCCATACGTTTTTCTGAACTGCCGGTCGCTGAGCGCGCAGTCGCGCTCACTGAGCGACAAGATAAGGTCCTGGCGAAACTCGGGCAGACCGGTCTGCTCTGCACCCCGGTTCATGGGACACACGGTCTGGCAGCGGTCGCAGCCCCAGATGAGCGGGCTCTGTGCGAGGAGCGCGCGCTGGTGCGCGCTGAGCTCGCCGCGCTTTTGCGAGATGTGCGACAGGCAGCGCTCCGGGTCAAAGTCCCCTGTCAGCGCGCCGCCCGGGCAGGCCCTGCGGCACGCCGCGCAGCCGATGCACTCCCCCAGCTCGGCCGCGCTGTCCGGCCACGGCAGCGTCGAGGCCAGCAGGCCGACAAAAACATAGCTGCCAAAACGCGGCGTAATCAAAAGCCCGTTCTGACCGCGCACCCCCAGCCCGCACAGCGCGCCCAGCAGGACCTCGGGAAAGGGCGAGATGTCCGCAAAGGGTACAAACGCACAGCCGGGATGTTCCTGACGCAGCGCCTGCGCCGCCTGTTCAAGCCGGCGGCGCAAAACCCGGTGATAATCCTCGCCGCGGGCGTACAGGCACAGATTGCCCGGTTCATCGCCGGCATAATAGGGGAAAATCGCCCCATGCACGCTGGCGAGTCCCGGCACGGCATCCTGACAGCGCAGCGCCTGTTCTGCGCCGATATGCCGGGCCGCTGACGCCCAGCTGACGCTTCCGGCGTCTGCTGCGCCGCATTCCAGCAGTGCCTGACGCGGGGTCACGGCCGGCGCTCCCGGCGCGGCTTCTTTTTGCCGAAGCCGCCCTTTTGCCGCCCGCCTGCGCCGGTCTGGCCGGCCGGCTGTCTGCCTGAGGCGGCTGCGGGCCTGTCCGCTTTGCCCGGCGCGCCGCGCCTGTCTGCGGGCCGGCCGGGCGCATTGTGTCTGCCCTGCACACTGCTCCGCGCGCCTGAAGCGCCGCGCTTTTCGGGCTTTCGGGGCGCCAGCGCGCGGATGTGCGCGGGCACCGGCCCCCGGACAAGGCAGTCGGGACCGCTGCCAATCAGGTCCTCGCGCCCTGCCAGAACAAGAGCACGCAGTACCAGCTCGCGGTTTTTGGGGCTGCGGAACTGCAAAAGCGCGCGCTGCATGGCCTTTTCCTCAGGCGTGCGCGCCACAAAGACCGGCTTCAAATTGCGCGGGTCCAGGCCGGTATAGTACATGGCGGTCGACAGCGTTCCCGGCGTGGGATAAAAATCTTGCACCTGCTCGGGCGACATGCGGTGCTTTTTCAGGTATACCGCCAGCTCGACAGCGTCCTCAAGCCGGCTGCCGGGATGCGACGACATCAGGTAGGGCACAAGGTACTGCTCCTTGCCGCACTCCGCTGTCAGCTCGTAAAACTGGCTGCAGAACCGGTCGTACACATCGGCAAAGGGCTTGCCCATGGCCTGCAGCACGTTGGGCGCGATGTGCTCCGGCGCGACCTTGAGCTGCCCGCCGACGTGATACTGCACCAGCTCGCGGAAAAAGTCGCTCTTTTTGTCGCGCAGCATGTAGTCGAACCGGATGCCGGAGCGGATAAACACCTTTTTGACCCCCGGCAGAGCGCGCAGCTTGCGCAAAAGAGTCAGATAATCGCTTTCGTCGGCGTCAAGCGCCGGGCAGGGGGTGGGGAACAGGCACTGCCGGTCCGCGCACGCGCCTGCCGCAGCCTGCTTTTTGCAGGCCGGATGGCGGAAGTTGGCCGTCGGCCCGCCGACGTCGTGGATGTACCCCTTGAAGTCGGGGTTGTGCAGCATTTTTTCCGCCTCACGCAGCACCGACTCATGGCTGCGCGACGTGACATAGCGGCCCTGGTGCAGCGCCAGGGCGCAGAAATTGCACGAACCGAAGCAGCCGCGGTTGTGGATGATGGAAAACTGCACCTCTTTGATGGCGTCGACGCCGCCCTGCGCCTCGTAATCCGGATGGTACCAGCGGACATAGGGCAGTGCAAAGACGTCGTCAAGCTCTTTGCCCTCAAGCGGATGCACGGGCGGATTCTGCACCAGAAAGCGGCTGCCGTGCTGCTGAATCAAAGCATGTCCGCGCACAAAGTCCTGCTCGTTCTGCTCTGAAAAGGCAGCGCGGGCATAGCATTTTTTGTCTGTGCTGACCGCGTCAAAGGACGGCAGGACAAGCGCGTCCTCAAAAGCGCATTCCGACGGGTCGGACGCCATATAGCAGGTGCCGCGCACGTCGCGAATCTCGCCGATGCTCTCGCCTTTTTTCAGCCGGCGGGCTATTTCGACAATGGGGCGTTCGCCCATGCCGTAAATGAGCAAATCGGCTCCGCTGTCGACGAGCACCGAGCGGCGCACCCGGTCGTCCCAGTAGTCGTAATGGGCAAACCGGCGCAGCGACGCCTCGATGCCACCAATGACGACAGGCAGGCCGGGAAAAGCCCGCCGGGCCAGGCCGGAATAAACGATGACCGCCCGGTCAGGGCGGCGGCCTGCCACGCCGCCGGGGGTGTAGGCGTCCTTCTCGCGCCGCCGCCGGGCCACGGAATAGTGGGCGACCATGGAATCGATATTGCCGGCGTTGACCAAAATGCCGAGACGCGGCCGGCCCATGGCCTCAAAATCAGCGGTTGAGTGAAAATCGGGCTGTGACAAAATGGCGACGCGGAAGCCGTGCTTTTCCAAAACGCGCGAAATGACCGCCGTGCCAAAAGACGGGTGATCGACATAGGCGTCGCCCGTCACCAGCAGAAAGTCATAATAATACCAGCCCCGATCCGCCATATCCTGCCGCGAAACGGGAAGGAAATCATATCGCTCGACCTGCATGAAACATTCTCCTGTAAAAAAGAGGGCGCAAGGCCCCCTTTGGTTTATTTTCTGACATATGCCGAAACCACTTCGGCGACATACATGCGGTGGACATCCCCGCGGTCCGGATAGGATTTTTCAAAAACCGCGGGGTCCAAAAACCTGTTTGCGTCGATCCAGTCGGCGTAGAGCTTGCGGCAGACCAGCACCGCCCTGGCCTCGGCAAAAGCGCGCTCGCCCTCGAGTTCGACCGGGGTCAGGCCGCTTTCGTGCATTTTATCCAGGTCGCGGCCCGATTTGCTGCCCAGAACGCCGAGTTGGGCACGGCAGTCTCCCTGGTCAAAAAAGCTGATGGTAAAGCAGTCGCGCGCTTCGGTGAACTCCAGCGTATAGCGGCTTTTGCGCACATAGGCGGTGACGACGGGGCGGCTCCACAGCCAGCCCGCCTGGCCCCATGAAATCGTCATGGTGTTCCAACGGCTCTCGTCTCCCGCCGTAATCAGCGCCCAGCCCGTGTCAAACATGGCAAAAATGTTGCCCGGCAACTGCTTGACATCAATTTTTTCAAATCCGTTCATTCCGTGTTCTCCTTTCGCTGTTTTCCCTTATCCATATGCGCCTGCACCGCGCTCTCATGCCGCGGCCGTTCAGACATCCTTCCCCTGCCGGCGCAGCACCATTTCCTTCCACTGGTCCCTTGTGATAAGCACCTGCCGGGGCTTTGAACCCTCAAAGGGTCCGACGATGCCGCGCTCTTCCATCTGGTCGACCAGACGGGCCGCGCGCGAGTATCCCAGCTTGAGGCGGCGCTGCAGCATGGAGACCGAGGCCTGTCCGCTGTCCACAACGACCTCAATGGCCGCCTGCAGCATGCTGTCCTCTTCCTCGCCGGCGTCGCCGGCCGCTCCGCCGCCGCCCGACGATTCAGCCTGGCGTTCGATGTGTTCCATGACCTCTTCTGAATAATCAGCGGTGCTGTTGTTTTTAATAAACGAAATGACCTCTTCGACCTCGCCCGTTGTGATAAAGCAGCCCTGCACGCGCAGCGGCTTGCTCATGCCCAGCGGGTTGTACAGCATGTCGCCGCGGCCGATGAGCTTTTCGGCCCCCGTGGCGTCGAGGATAATGCGCGACTCAATCTGCGATGCCACGGTAAAGGCAATGCGCGACGGGATATTGGCTTTCATGATGCCGGTGATGACGTCGGCCGACGGGCGCTGTGTGGCGATAATCAGGTGCATGCCCGCCGCACGGGCCATCTGCGCAATGCGGGCGATGGCCTCTTCGACCTCGTTGGCTGCCACGAACATCAGGTCAGCCAGCTCGTCAATGACAATGACAATCTGCGGCAGCACCTCGCCCTCGCCGCGGCGGCGAATCTCAGCATTGTACGACGCAAGGTCGCGCGCGCCCAGCTCGCTCATCAGCTTGTAGCGCTTCATCATCTCGCTGACCGCCCAGCCCAGTGCACCGGCCGCCTTTTTGGGGTCAGTGACAACGGGGATGAGCAGGTGCGGAATGCCATTGTAAACACCCAGCTCAATCATTTTGGGGTCGACCATGATGAGCCGCACCTCGTCGGGCGTCGATTTGTAGATCAGGCTGATCAGAATCGAATTGATGCACACCGACTTGCCCGAGCCCGTGGTACCAGCGATGAGCATGTGGGGCATTTTGGCAATATCGCCGACAATGCACTTGTTTTCAATGTCGCGGCCCACGGCAAAGGACAGCCGGGACTTGCTGGCTTTGAATTCGGGGCTGTCGAGAATCTCGCGCAGGGTCACGGTCTGCTGGGTCTCGTTCGGCACCTCGATGCCAATGGCCAGCTTGTCCGGAATGGTCGAAATGCGAACGCTGGCCGCGCCAAGCGCCAGCGCAATATCGTCAGAAAGCCCGGAAATACGCGAGAACTTGACCCCGCGCTGCGGCTGCAGCTCGTACCGCGTGACCGTGGGGCCGCGCGTGACGCCGACAATCGTGGTCTCGACGCCAAAGCTCTGCAGCGTATCGGTCAGCCGCTCGGCACAGCGGCGGATTTCGTCTGTGTGGTCGGTGTTCTGGCCGCGGCTTTCGTGCAGCAGGCTGATGGGCGGATACAGGTAGCTGCCCGCCAGAACCGGCTCCTCGTGCGCCGTGTGCTCCTGCTCTTCGGCAGGCGGCTCAGGCTGCGCATCCGGAAGCTCGGGCGCGCTCTCTGTCACCGGCTCCGCCGCCGCTTCCGCTTCCGCCAGCGGCTCCGCTTCCGCCACAGGCGGCGCGACTTCAGCCTGATGAATGGAAAAATCAGGGGTCACGGGCCGGGCAGAGGGCGGCATCCACGGCTCGGCCGGTTCTGCGGCGCGCTCGTCGTTCGCAGCCTGCGGCACGGACGTCTCGACCGCTTCGGCATATTCCTGCGCAGCCAGCACCTCAGCCGGCGTAGGCACGCCGGGCGGCGCGATTAAATCCGCACTGCGCGGCTCTTCGTCACGATTGCGGCGGCTGCGCCGCGGACTTTGCATTTCAGCCTCTTCCAAAGACACGTCAACCCGGCGGCCGCCGGACGGCGACGGCGCCCTGCCCTGTACACGCCGGGGCGCGCGCGCAGGCGGCGCCTCTTCCTCGGACTCGGGCAGGGGCT
The DNA here is from genome assembly GCA_018714845.1 of Candidatus Ventrousia excrementavium. Classification (GTDB taxonomy): domain Bacteria; phylum Bacillota; class Clostridia; order Oscillospirales; family Butyricicoccaceae; genus Ventrousia; species Ventrousia excrementavium. The sequence goes on along the minus strand of DVMR01000038.1, from coordinate 19,264 downwards.
TCAGGCGCTGCCACACCGCCCGGGGCGAGACATTGCAGGCGACAATCAGCGCGACGACAAAAAGCAGCACGCACAAAATCAAAGCGCCAATATTGGAAAAGGCGGCGCGCAGCAGCAGGCCCAGCGAGCCGGCCAACAGTCCGCCGCCGACAAGCTCGCGGCCGTTGGCCGCCATGGCGCCGAAGCTGGCAAAGCTGAAGGTAAAGTCCTGCACATCAAAGAGCAGGTGGCGCATGGCGCCCATCAAAACGGGCAGCAGCATGATGCACGTCACGCGCAGGCGCGCCTTGCCCTTGCGCTTGACGAGCAGCAGCACGCCCGCCGCAAGCAGCGCAAAGGGCATCAGGTAAAAGCCGTACCCGATGAGCGTGCCCGTCAGCCAGCGGTACCAGTCAATCGCAAAGCCCCTGACGTTGAAAAAGGACAAAAAGGCAACAAAGCTCAAAAGCAACAAAACAAACGCCCAGAGCTCGCGGCGGACCAGCGGCTTTTTCTGCGCAGCCTTTTTACGGGTCCCCCCCGAAGTCTTTTTGGCCGAAGAGGCAGCCCGTGCAGATGTTTTTTTTGTTGTTTGCTGGCGCTGTGCCAAAACGGCCACTCCCCTTGTGTTAAATGAGCGCTTGCCCCGCGCCGCCGGTCCGTCAAATCAGGCTGAACACGATGCTGAGCACACCGACGACGGCGCAGTAGACAGAAAAGACCTTAAAGCTGTTTTTCTTCATCAGCAGCCGGACCAGGCGAATGGCCAGGTAACCGGACACGGCGGCTGTCACAAAGCCCACCGCGTAGACGAGCAGGCCGTCGCTTGCCGCCGACGCGATGTCGGGCAGCTGAAAAACCGCCGCGCCCACCACGGCCGGAATGGACAAAAGAAAGGCAAAGCGCACGGCGAACTGGCGCTCAAACCCGACGAACAGGCCGCCGCAAATGGTCGAGCCCGAGCGCGAGACGCCCGGGATGATGGCGACCAGCTGCATCAGTCCGACGACAAGCGCGCTTTTATACGACGCATCGCGCGCTGTTTTGCGCCCGTGGCTCAGCTTGTCGGCCAGATACAGCAGCACCGATGTAAACAAAAGCGCACAGCCGATGAGCAGCGTGCTCTGGAACGCAGCGCTGACCGCATTCTCCAGCAGCGCACCCACAGCCAGCGGCAGTGTCGCGATGATAAGCATGATAATCATGCGGCGGCCGGGGATTTTTTTGACCCTGAAGCCGTCGCCCACCCAGCCAAAAAAGTCGCGCACCAGCCCGACAATATCGGACCAGAAGGCGATGACCACCGCCACCAGCGTCCCCAGGTGCAGAACTATGTCAAAGGCAATGTGGTTGTCTGTGTACTGAGACATATCAAAGATATTCTGAAACAGCGCCAGGTGTCCCGAGGACGAAACAGGCAAAAACTCTGTCAGTCCCTGCACGACACCGAGCAGCGCCGCAAGCCAAACCGGCATAACGCTTCCTCCATTCATCTGCTTTGCGCGGCATCCGCGCGCCACCAGTACCGGCCCTTCCTGCGGGACAAAAACAGCCCGCGCCTCATCGTTCCGCAGGCCGCAGGACCAGCACAAAATCTGTCATCTGAACAATTTTATATTATATCACGTCTGAGCGCCTTTTTCCAGAGAAAAAGCGCGGCCCGCCCGCACAGCGCACCAATGACGGCGCCGCACAGCACGTCCGTGGGAAAGTGCACGGTCAGGTACATGCGCGAAAAGCCGGTCAGGCAGGCAAAGGCAATGGCCGCGGCGCTCCATTTTTTCCCCGCCGGCGCCAGTGCAAAGGCAAATGCAAATGCGGCCGCCGTATGGCCCGAGGGAAAGGAGTAGTCCGTCGGCGCCTCGAGCAGCAGCTCAAACACGCCATCGGCAAAGGGCCGCGCCCGCGCGACCAGCGGCTTGAGCGCTGCGTTGACGACCAGTGCGTCCAGCGCCAGGGCCGTGCCGCAGATTCCGCCCAGTATCCGTGTGCGCCGAATGCACAGCATGACCACACTGAGCGCGATAAAAATCATGCCGCCGTTGCCCAGCCAGGACACAAACAGCATCAGCCCGTCAAAAAAAGCGTTGCCATGCAGGGCGTACAGCCACTCAAGCACCGCCATTTCGAGCTGCCCAAGCGCCTGCATCACAGGTGCAGTTCCCCCGTCAGGTACAGCGCCGCATGTCCGGCAATCAAAACCCGCTCGCCCTCGTCGCGGCAGTACAGGGTGCCGCCGCGCGCCGAAATCTGCCGGGCCGTCACCTCGCGCCTGCCCAGCCGCTCGCTCCAGAACGGCACCAGCGTGCAGTGGGCCGAGCCGGTCACCGGGTCCTCGACGATGCCGTCGTGCGGGGCAAAGTACCGCGACACAAAGTCGCAGCTGCCATCGCCCGGCGCCGTGGCGACAAGGCCGATGCAGCCCTCGATGCGCCGCATGGCGTCAAAGTCGGGCGCAAGCGCGCGCACCTCGTCGACCGTATCAAACAGCGCCACATGGTCGCGCGCCAGATACAATGCCCGCGGACGCGCCCCCAGCGCCTGCGCGACGATGGGGAGCGGCGCGATCTGCCGCGGCGGGCGGGCCGGAAAGTCGAGCTGATACAGCTCTCCCTCACGCGTGACGCGCAGCAGCCCGCTCATGCTGGAAAAGTCCACCGCCTGCCGCCCCAGCTCGAGCAAGTTCATGACGACAAAACCCGACGCCAGCGTCGCGTGGCCGCACAGGTCAAACTCGCCCGTCGGCGTAAACCAGCGGATGTCGTATTTTTCACCGCTTTTGCGGATAAAGGCGGTCTCAGACAGGTTGTTTTCAGCGGCGATACTCTGCATCAGCCGCTCTTCCGGCCAGTCGGCCACAGGGCAAATGCCGGCGGGGTTTCCGGCAAAGAGCTCTTTGGTAAAGGCGTCGACGACGTAATATTTCATCGGGCTCGCTCGCTTTCGTTGAGATTTCTTCCGTTATCATACCATTGATGACGCATGGTGCGCAAGACCCTGACGCGCCGCAGGCGTCCGCCCTGTCGGTAAATTTGCACAACAAGGTACAGCGGTATGACGAAAAGGGCCAGTGCGACCGACGTCAGCAGCTCCCGCGGTGTCAGCGGCGCTGTGCGGAACAGGCTGCCGCCAAAGTAAATGAGCACGGTCTGCACCACAGCGGCCAGGCCCATTACGGGCAGGAAGAAGGGATTTTTGAAAAGCCCCGCCCCCATGTTGAGGCGCACAGCGCGGGCGTTGAAGGCGTTGAACAGGCCGCAGAACACAAAAAAGGTGAAAAATCCCGTCATAAAGTACAAATCCTGCGGATGGGGACGGTACAGGCCGCGGAAAAACGGCAGTTTTAAAAACAAAAGGCACATTGCGACCGTGATGCCGCCCATGGCGGCGATTTTTCCTTTTTCATACCGGCCGAGCACCGGCTCGTCGCGGCGCTTGGGCTTTTCGCGCATGCAGCCGGGGCTGGCCGGCTCGCCGGCAAAGGCCAGTCCGGCCAGGGTGTCCATGATGATGTTAATCCACAGCATCTGCATGACTGTGACCGGCGCGTCGACGCCGAGCAGAGGCGCTACAACCGACACGCCGACAGCGCACAGATTCATGGTCAGCTGAAAAACGACAAATTTTCGGATGCTGAGAAACAGCGTTCGCCCGTATCGGATGGCTCGGGTAATCGAGCGGAAGTTGCCGTCTAAAATGACAATGTCGCTGGCCTCGCGCGCCACCTCGGTGCCGCTGCCCATGGCAAAGCCGACGTCGGCCAGCTTGAGCGCCGGTGCGTCGTTGACGCCGTCGCCCGTCATGCCGGTGACCAGACCGTTTTTCTGCGCCAGCCGCACCAGCCGGCTCTTGTCCTCGGGCAGAGACCGCGCGACGACGCGCAGATCCTTCATGCGCGCGCGCACCTCGTCATCCGTCATGCTGCGCAGCTGCTCGCCAGTGAATACTCCCTCAGCCGACACGCCCAAAATGCCGCACCGCCGGGCGATGGCGGTCGCTGTTTCGCGGCTGTCGCCTGTCATCATGACGACCTGGACGCCCGCTCCCAGCGCTTCTTCGACAGCGCGCGCCGCTTCAGGCCGCGGTTCGTCGTTGATGAGCACCGCCGCGACAAAGGTCATGCCCTGCGGCAGGCGCTCGGGTGTCGGCATCTCGCCCCCCTGGGCCAGACAGATGACCCGCATCCCCTCGGACGCGGCAGCCGACACAGCCGCCTGCACGGCCGCGGGCGAAAAGGGCCGCTGCTGTCCTGTCCCCGGGTCCAGCATTGACCGGCAGCAGGGCATCAGTCTGTCCGGCGCACCTTTGACGAGCACAGTCCCGCTTTGCAGACGCACGGCCGAATATTTATAGCGCGAATCAAAAGGCAGGCGCTCGGCAACGGGCTCCGGCGCGCCGTCGCCGGCCAGCTCGAGCAGCACGCGGTCAGTCATGTTGCCGCCGACTGCACGGCCGCCCGTCAGGCTGGACGCCGTGTTGGCCCGGCAGCCCAGCGCCACCGCTCCCCACAGCGGCATGGATCGAAGCGCCCCCGGCGCGATGCTCTTCCCGTCCCCGCCGACGATGCCGGCCACCGTCGGCCGTCCGCGGGTCAATGTCCCCGTCTTGTCGGTAAACAGAATGTTCAGGCTGCCCGCCGTCTCAATGCCGACCAGTTTGCGCACCATGACGTTGTCGCGCTGCATGCGCAGCATATTGGCTGACAGCACCAGCGTAATCATCATGGGCAGACCCTCGGGCACGGCGACGACGACGACCGTGATGGACAGTGTCGCCGCGTGCAGCAGCTGCTCAAGCACAAAGGGCAGGGACGACAGGCTCTGTACAATGCGCGCCGGGTCAAAGCCGTTTTGCATGACAATGCCCTGAAACAGGTCGGCCAGCGCCACCAGCGCCGCAGCCAGGTACCCCATGCGGCTGAGCGCCCCCGCCAGATGCTCGAGCCGCACCTTGAGCGGGCTCTGCCGGACCTGCTCCTGCAGCTGCGCCGCCATACCGCCTAAAAAGGTGTGCTGTCCCACGCGCCCGACCACCATCGCCGCCTCGCCCTCGGTGACGACGCTGCCGCGGTACACCAGCCGCCCGTCGCCCAGATCCCAATGCTGCGGCTCGGCCATGGACCCCGGGCGCTTGGTCTCTTCGCGGCTCTCGCCGCTCAGCGCCGACTGGTCGACCCGCACAAGTCCCGACAGCATAACGCCGTCAGCCGGGACCTTGTCGCCCGCTTCGAGCAGAACCACGTCGCCCGGCACCAGCTCGCCGATGGGCAGGGTCCGCACCTTTCCATTCCGCCGCACGCGGCAGCTGGTGCGCGCCGCTTCTTCCTGCAATTTCAAAAAAGCTGCCTCGCTGCCGTATTCTGACACCGTGGAAACAAAGGTCGCCAGAAACACGGCTGCCGCAATGCCGACCGGCTCGTACCAGTCAGCACCGCGCAGCAGCAAAAGCAGATTGGCGCCCAGCGCCAGCATCAGAATCTTGATGATGGGGTCGCCGAAGGCGGCGAGAAAATGCCGCCAAAAGCTTTGGCCCGGCTTGTGCGGCAGCTCGTTCGAGCCATATCTGCGCCGCATTTCCTCAATCTGTCGGTCATTCAGTCCGTTGATGGGGTCGATCGGATACTGCACAGCTTGTCACTCCTTTGTAAGACAAGCATATGCGCGCGCGCCGTGGGTTAGAATCAAAAAGCCCGCGCGCCCGACAGCGGCATCCACACATCTATATAAATTTTGGAAGTTATTCGGTTGACATCTTAAAGCTCATCCACTATAATAATATAGTGCATTATCACACTAAAACAAAGGAGGACCCCTGATGAAAAAGAAGCTCTCACTGCTGCTTGCTCTCTGCCTGCTGGCCGTCCCGCTGACTGCCTGCCAGAGCAACGACCCCGGCACATCGCAATCAGACTCAGACACAGCACAGTCAGACTCAGACACACTGGTCATCGCCACTGCGTTTGACATCGCCAGCCTTGACCCCGGCCATATAGCGTCCAGCGCCGAGCTTAACGTCGGCTCATACATCTACGACACGCTCACCTGGCTGCCTCTGGGTGCTGAAGAGTCCCTGATGCGCATTGCCGAAAGCTGCACGGTTTCTGACGACGGTCTGACCTATACCTTTACTCTGCGCGACGACGTGCTGTTTCACGACGGCTCAGCCCTGACCGCCGACGACGTGCTCTATTCCATCGAGCTGTTCCGCTCATCGGCCAGCCTTGCTTCCTTCAGCTACAGCATTGCCGGCTGCGAGGCCCCGGACGACAACACCGTCGTCGTCACTCTCAGCGCCCCGGACCCCGCCTTTTTTGAAAACCTCAACTGGTGCTTTATCCTGCCCAAAGCCGCGCATGAAGCAGCGGGAGGAAATTTTGGCACCCAGCCGGTCGGCAGCGGGCCTTATCAACTGGTTTCACACACTCCAGGCGACAGGCTGGTACTTTCAGCTTTTCCCGACTATTACCGCGGCGAGGCGTCCATTAAAAACTGCCAAGTCAAAATCATTCCCGACGCCTTTACCATTGCAACCGCCCTCGAGACCGGTGAAGTTCATTATTCAATCGACGTCTCTTTCGACCACATCGAAACACTCAAGCAGTCCGGCAAAGTGGCCTGTGAGATCCGCGAGGGCACGGGCAGTATTTTTGCCTACGGCATCCATCAAAATCCCCCTTATGACAACGTACTGGTGCGCAAGGCCATCAGCTACGCCATTGACCGGCAGATGTGCAGCGACGTGGCCTGCGCCGGTTATGCATACCTCAACCCCACGCCTCTGCCCAGCTTTGCTTTTGATGGGTTGCAGGACGTTGAAAGCTACAGCTATGACCCCGAAAAGGCCCGGGAGCTTCTGGCTGAGGCCGGATATCCAGGCGGAGAAGGGCTGCGTCCCCTGACTATTCAGACCATTGACAGCATCGGCAGTTATGCCGAGGTCATTCAGGCCAACCTGGCGGACATCGGCATCACCAGTGAAATCGAAACCCTGGAAACCAATGCCTTTATCAGCGATGCCGCTGTCGGCAACGTGGATCTGGCTATTATGAGCGCGGGATTGGGCGGCAACGCGGCTCCGTACATTGCGATGTTCACCACCGACGGCCAGATGAATTTCCCCCGATACAGCAACGCCCGTGTCGACGAGCTGTATGCCGAGGCCGTGGCCGAACCCGACAGTACTCGGCGGCAGGAACTGTACAATGAAATTTTCAACATTATCATTGATGAGGATGCCGTTGTGTCCCCCATTCTAGGGCGCTCCATGTGCCACGCAGTCAGCAACGAAGTGGAGATCGGTAACGCACTGGATAATGCTTACCTGATGCTTAATCCCTACGACCTGTCTTTCCAATAAAGCGGCGTAGGTCGTGGCAATGCGCCCGGCAGCAGATGCTTTCCGAAAAATACATGCAAATTTCGAGAGCTATTCGGTAGACAACCCGGGGCGTTTTCTCTATAATACATAAAGTCAAGCGTTGTCACGCAAAACCCAAAGGAGGACCCCCGATGAAAAAGAAGCTCTCACTGCTGCTTGCTCTCTGCCTGCTGGCCGTCCCGCTGACTGCCTGCCAGAGCAACGATGCCGACACATCGCAATCAGACTCAGACACAACACAATCAGACACACTGGTCATCGCCACTACGTCTGACGTTTCCAGCCTCGACCCGAGCCGTATGGCGTCCGGCGCCGAAACATATGCCAGCTCCTGCGTTTATGACACGCTCACCTGGCTGCCTCTGGGTGCTGAAGAGCCCCTGATGCGCATTGCCGAAAGCTACACGGTTTCTGAAGACGGTCTGTCCTATACCTTTACCCTGCGCGACGACGTGTTGTTCCACGACGGCTCAGCCCTGACCGTCGACGATGTGCTCTATTCCATCGAGCTGTTCCGCTCGTCAGCGGCTCTTGCGTCCTACAGCTACAGCATTGCCGGCTGCGAGGCCCCGGATGACAGCACCGTCGTTGTCACTTTCAGCGCCCCTGATCCCGCTTTTTTTGAAAACTTCAACAACTGCTTTATCCTGTCCAAAGCCGCACACGAGGCGGCGGGCGGCGACTTCGGCACCCAGCCGGTCGGCAGCGGACCTTATCAGGTGGTTTCGCACAATCCGGGCGACAGACTGGTGCTTTCAGCTTTCCCCGACTATTACCGCGGCGAGGCGTCTATTAAAAACTGCGAAATCAAAGTCATCCCCGACACTTTCACCATTGCGACCGCTCTTGAGACCGGCGAGGTGGATTATTCTGTTGCCGTCTCTTTTGACCACATCGAAACACTCGAGCAGTCCGGCAAGGTGACCTGCGTGGTTGAAGATGGTACGGGCGTCACGTTTGCCTGGCTCAACCATACGATTGCCCCTTACGACGATGTGCTGGTGCGCAAGGCCATCAGCTATGCCATTGACAAGCAGATGTGCAACGACGTCATCTATGACGGCCGCGCAACTGTGCTCACCACTCCCCTGCCCAGCGTTGCCGTCGAAGGGCCGGAGGGCGTTGAAGGCTACAGCTATGACCCCGAAAAAGCCCGGGAACTCCTGGCCGAAGCCGGATACCCCAATGGTGAAGGCTTGCGTCCCCTGACCATCCAGACCTATGAAGCAGCTGCCGACTATGCTGAAGTCATTCAGGCCAATCTGACAGAGATCGGCATCACCAGCGAAATCGAAATTGCAGAAATCAACGCCTTTATCAGCGACGCCTTTGCCGGCAATGTTGACCTGTTTGTCCTGGACGTGGGACTGGGCAGCAACCCTGCCTCGTGGATGTCGATGTTCACCACCGGCGGCCAGATGAATTTCGCCCACTACAGCAACACCCGCGTTGACGAGCTGTACGCCGAGGCCGTGGCCAACCCCGACAGAGACCAGCGACAGGAGCTGTACAGCGAGATTTTCCGCATCGTCATTGACGAGGACGCCGCCATGATTCCCATCCTGGGTGGCTGCTCGTGTCATGTATTCAGCAATGAGCTGGAAATCGGCGATGCACTGGAAGCCTGCTATTCGACGGCGCTTCCCTATGACCTGTCCTTCCGATAAGCCAGCGGCATAGCGGACATCGGCAAATCCCCGTATGCGCTGTCGGGGCAGTCAATACCAGGCTGTGCGGCAGCGCATACGTTTGCTTACCACTCTGAACTTTACGACATCGCGGCTGCATTTTCTCAGGAAATGCACACTGTTTAGCAGATAAAACAGAAGGGAAAGAAAAACGGCCGGAGGCTTTCCGGCCGCTTTTCATTTTTTGGGCGGATACAGCCCGTCTTTCAGAATCGTGCGCTTGACGCGCTCTGCCGCCGCCTGCATGACCTCCTGCTGGCGGGGAAGCTCAATATCAAAAAAGCCCATGACCTGATTTCCCACAATGGCATTGGAAAACTCTATAACGGCAAACTGGTACCGCTGAGTGTCAAAAATCCCAAACGGCAAAAACTGGGCAAATGCATCCTGCACATTCTGAACGCCATTGCGCATAATCTCGCCCGCCAGGCGGTAATAGCGGTCGTCGCGCTCGGCCCCCACAAGGCTCGAGCGCACAATGGCGCGGATGACCGGATGCTCAAACGGCGCGTTCACAATCATGTAATCAACCCAGTCGCACAGCTCACGCACCGCCTGCTCCGGCGTCTGCGACTTCACATCTAAAACCCGCTCATCCGGCCGCCCTCTTGATGTGGTCAGCCACCAGCTGAAAAACTCGGCCAGCATATCATCCTTCTGCGGAAAATAATAAGTCAGGCTGCTGGGCTGCATGTGAACGCGCGCTGCGATTTCTGCAAACGTAACAGCCTCGATGCCCAGCTCGATGATGGTCTGTTCGATGGCCTCAAAAATCCGCTCTCTGGTCGCATAATCTGCCATGTCGCGCCACTCCCCCGCATTGATTCGCAATGTTTATTATTGTAATTATAATGCCTTGCATATCAGCTTGCAAGGCATTTTTTGTTCAGCGGCGCGGGGGCCGAATATTCTATGCCCTGTCCTTTTTCCGCCAGCCCAGGCCGAGGCCAAGACCCAGAATGACGAAAAGATAGGCACGCTCTGTAAAATCGTCAAAGGCAAACATCAGCTTGATGCCGACTGTCTGCCACAGGCCGCCTGGCCATTTGATGTCCAGCCCGAAAATGCTCAAAAAGCTCAGTGTGTACAAACCCATCAGCACGGCGCAGACCACAAACACGATATTCTGCCAGCGTTTTCGCTGCCAGCGCCCCTGTGCAGCCACCAGAATCCTTACCGCGCAGATACCCCACATGGCGCAGATTGCCTGACGGATAAAATACATCTCCCACCATCGCAGCCGGGCAAACCACGATTCATGAAAAAACTGCGTTTGTTCCATGACGGCTTCCAGCGCCAACAGCACGGCCAGGCCCAGCGCCATCACTCCGGCCAGATCGGCGATTTTCAGCGCGCGGCGGCGCTTTTCACCGGACGTCGGGACGCTGCCCAGCATGCTTTGCAGGTCCTGCCCGAACAGCTCGCCAACGCTTTGCAGCATCTCGACGTCCGGCAGGCTTTTGCCGGTCTCCCACAGTGACACGGCCTGCCGCGTCACATGCAGCTGCTGCGCCAGCTCCTCCTGCGTCATACCCTTTTCCATGCGCAGGCGCCGGATGTTTTTCCCAATCTCACGACTCATGAAAAGCACCCCCCCTTTCCTATTTTTGCAGGACTTTGGCCTGCCTTCCCGGCCACTGGCCCAGGGATATTCCGAAAATGACAAAAAGTCCTGGCCGGTCATTGATGCCGCTCACCCAGTGATGCAGTCTGAAAATTGTGGGAACCCCATAAATGTAAAGCTCATCGATAAGCGCCGCAGCAAAATAGACCGTACACAGGGCTGCACCGGCTGCCAGCACCCACTGCTGCCAGCGTCGAGCCGGCCACCGCCCCGCCCAATGCAAAACCAGCCGGATGCCGCACCATCCCCACAGGCACTGCACTGCGGGCGTAATGACCGCCACATTGGCCGAGCGCAGCCGCATCGCCAGAATGGGCAGCGTCACGTTCCACTGATTCATCCCCCACTCGATTATGACCTCCAGCGCCAGCAGCACGGCCAGGCCCAGCGCCATCACTCCGGCCAGACCGGCGATTTTCAGCGCGCGGCGGCGCTTTTCACCGGCCGTCGGGGCGCTGCCCAGCATGCTTTGCAGGTCCTGCCCGAACAGCTCGCCGACGCTTTGCAGCATCTCGACGTCCGGCAGGCTTTTGCCGGTCTCCCACAGCGACACGGCCTGCCGCGTCACATGCAGCTGCTGCGCCAGCTCCTCCTGCGTCATACCCTTTTCCGTGCGCAGGCGACGGATGTTTTTCCCAATCTCTCGGCTCATGAAAAGCACCCCCTTTTTATTCTAATTATAAGCAATTCCCCCTTGTCTGTCACGCAAGAATCGCTTGCGCGGCCTTTTGCATACAACAAAAGGCCCCGTCCCGACCGGGAACAGGGCCCTGTATAAAAAAACGCGCCCGCCTTCATGAGCAAGAGGCAGGCGCGTTTATGGAGGGGAAGACGGTTAAGGCGGATAGAGATTATTCATCCAGCAGCGGGGTCCAGGCGATGTCCATGACTTCCTCGACATCGTCTGTCGCGGTGATGATGTCCAGACGGATGTAAGCGTCAGCAATGTAGCGCAGACCCTCTTCTGCAGTGGCATTGTCAATGCCGTAGTTCAGGCTGTTGTGGTACTCAATCAGCATATCGCGGTCGCCGGTGTACAGCTCGTTTTCAATCATCAGGTCGATGGACTCTTCGGGGTTCTCGCGCATGTACTCGTGGGCGCGGTCAATGGCCTCGGTAATCTTGCGCGCTGTGACGGGATTTTCTTCAACAAACGAGGCATTCATGGCAACGACACAGCAGGGGCGGCCGGCCCAGTCCTCATCAAGCAGCGAACGAACCTGACGCAGCGTGCCGTCTTGCACCATGTCATAAGCCCAGTTGTCGCTCAGAAGCGCGGCGGCAATCTCGCCATTCTGCATGGCGGCGACACAGGCGCTGGTCTCGACCTGCACCAGCTCGACATCTTCCAGCGGATTGATGCCGTCAGAGTCAAACAGGCAGGCAGTGATGTTGTAGTCGCTGGCGCCGATGCCGTTGGGCACCGAAATACGCTGGCCAATCAGGTCCTCGGTGGTCTGGTAATCGCTGTCACCCAGGACATAAAGCGATTTGCAGCCAAAGTGCGCGCCGTCGACAAAGGTCAGGTCGACGTTGTTGGTCGACGGGACCAGCATGGTGGCGATGTGGCCGACAGCCACTTCGATTGAGCCGGTGCCCAGCGCCTCGGTGTACGAGCTGCCGCGCACGCCCTCAACAGTCAGGCCGGCTTCTTCATAGTAGCCCAGCAGGTCGGCCATGACCGTGCCGGACGAGCAGCCCTCGGCCATGTAGTAGCGGATGGTCTGGCCGTACGCAGGCTCCTGCGCCCAAGCCTCATCCTCGGACAGCTCTTCGCCGCCCTGCTCGGAATTGTCCTCTTCATTGGTGTCCTGCTCGTTATTCTGCTCGGTTTCCTGGGCATTGCCGTCATCATTCGCCGGCTCCTGTGTATCGTTACAGGCAGCCAGAGCAACCAGCAGAGCAAAGCTCATCAAAAGGCAGAGCAGTCTGGTCAGTCTTTTCATGTTTTCTCTTCTCCTTAGAAAAATTATTGTTACGACTCTTTTGCGCCGTAATGAAGCATTTCAAGAATTTGATTGCGGTATCCGACAAACTGCGCGCTGCTGCGGTTGCGCGGATAATCGAGCTCAACGGGGATCTCGGCGCGGACGCGGCCGGGACGGGCTTCCATGACGATGACGCGCGTACCCATGTAAATGGCCTCGTCGACGTCATGAGTGACCATGATGACCAGCTGCTGGCTGCCCTGCCACATGCCCAGAATCTCATCCTGCATGTTCATGCGGGTAAAAGCGTCCAGCGCCCCGAGCGGCTCGTCAAGCAGCAGGATCCCCGGTTCTGAAATGAGCGAGCGCGCCAGTGCAACGCGCTGGGCCATGCCGCCCGAAAGCTGGGCCGGATAGTCGTCGCGGAACTCTTCCAGTCCGATCAGCCTGAGCATCCGCTCAACCTTTTCCGCACTGCCGTCCAGTTTTTTCTGAATCCGCAGGCTGAACGAGATGTTTTTTTCCACCGTCAGCCACGGGAAAAGGGTAGGCTTTTGAAAGACCATGCCGCGGCTGGGATCCGGCCCGTCAACCGGCTGGCCGTTGACCGTGACGGCGCCCATGGTGGGCACAATGAGTCCGGCGATCAGGCGCAGGATCGTCGACTTGCCGCAGCCCGACGCGCCGACAATGCTGACAAATTCGCCGCTGCGCATTTCAAGGCTGGTCTCGCCCAGGGCATAGGTGATTTCGTCCCGCTCGATGCGGGCAAAGCTTTTGGACACGCGGTCGAGCTTTAAAACCGTCTGTTCGGCCACCCTATTTCACCATTCCTTCCTGCCAGCGCAGTACACGCTTTTTGAACAAATTGAGCGACTTTGTGACCGCGTTGAAGACCAGACAGATGACGACGATGGCGGCAAACAAGCGGTTGTACATGGCCCACGCCTTGGCCCAGGTGATGTACCACCCTAAGCCGGCTTCAACGCCGAGCATTTCGGCGACCATCAGCGAGACGCAGGCCGAGCTCATGCCCTGGGTCATGCCCTGCAGGATGCTGGGCATGGCCTGGGGAATGGCCACGCGGAAGACCAGCTGGCTGCCTTTGGCGCCCAGCGTGCGCGCCGCTTCGAAGTACGAGCGGTCGATGTTGGCAATGCCTGTCATCGACGCAATGGTGACGGCAAACCATGTGCCCAGCGCCACAATGAAGACCGAGCCGCCGAACAGCGAAGCCGCCAGGATCATGACAAGGGGAACCCACGTCGCCGTTGGGATCGGGCCGAGGATGCGGATGATGGGGTCAACCCAGTACCGAACCTTCTGGCTGTACCCGCAGGCAATGCCGGTAATCAGCCCTGCCGCCACACCGCTGAAATACCCCAGAAACAGCAGCCGCAGCGTATACAGCGTACTGATGCCCAGATACTGCCAGTCGCCGATGGCGGCGTTGATGATGCTGTTGACCCATGGTATAAAGGGCTGGGTCAGGTAGCCCGTCTTGAGGGTTGCAAAGTCAAATACCGCCAGCAGCAAAAAAACGGCTGCGTACAGCGGCGCCTTATAACGCAGACGCTGGTACAGGCGGGAAGTGCTTTTGAGCCGGCTCAGCGACACGGCCCAGAACACTGCGTAAATCACCGCAGGCAAAACCAGCAGGACGAGGTAACGCTCGGGCGCATCGTTGTCGTATCTGTCAGGCACCAGCAGGTACTCGAGCACGGCAATCAGGCAACACAGCATGGGCAAAAGCGTGATGACAAAGTCCATCGCCCGCTGTGCGGGGGTCTTTTTTCTCTGTTCGAGCAGCTGCAGCTGCTCGCGCGTCAGCCGCCCTGCTGCGTCAGCGTCTCCGGGCCGGTTGCCCTGCAGGCGCATATCGACCAGTCTGTTTCCCGAACGGCCCGATTGTCCCTTATTCAACAAAATTTAACCCCCAATATCAATAATCGTGCTCTAATTTATTTATTTTACGATTTTTCTTTCATTTGTAACCTTGTCTTTTCGATTGATATTAAATCATACGCTTTACACAAAGTCAAATACAAAATATCCAAGTTCATCCAGTTGTTTATTGCATTTCCCTATCGGCTTTATTGATTATCAGCTCTGTCTATGGCATAAAAAAGAGAGGCCGAAGCCTCTCTTTGACCATATGGACAAGCAGAAAAATCAGACCCGCTGCTCCCACAGGCGATCGTCGCACAAAACATCGGCCATGCCTTTGACCATGCGCTCGACCATTTTTTCGCCCTTTTCGCGCGACGCAAGCCACGCATTGCCCATGACCCCGTTCTCGGTGTGGGCTTCCATGCGATGGAAAGTGCTCAGCGTGCCGTCTTCCTCGGCCTCGAGCGGATAGCCGGGGTTGCCCTTTGTCTCTTTGTAGATGGGGTCAATCCACTCCTCGTCCAGCGCCCACAGCAGAGAGGTCTCGCCCTCGCAGGCGTGAATCATGCCGGTCTGGCTTTCCAGAATATCGCTCTGCGCCGTTTTATCGCCCTTCCAGTAGCCGGTGAAGTACACGGGAAAGCCCAGGGCCTCGTTAATCTCAATCAACGCGGTCTCGGTGGGCGCGACGTTGCCGCCGTGGCCGTTGACAATGACAATTTTGCGGAAGCCATGGCTGGCGATGGACCGGCAGTAATCAAACAGCAGGTGCATATAGGTCTCGGCGCGCAGGGTCATGGAGCCGCAGAAGCTCATGTGGTGCGTCGAGTTCGCCACTGCGATGGACGGCGCGACGACGCACGGCTTGCCGCGGCGGTTGAGCTCGGCGGCGATGCGCTCGCTCATGCCGGTCGCCATCAGGTTGTCGCAGCCGACGGGCAGATGGGGGCCGTGCTGTTCAGTCGAGCCGACGGGCAGCAGGACAATGGCCTGCTGTTCGGACAGAGCTTTAAGCTCGCGGGTGTTCAGGTTATCCCACCGGACGGGATTTTTCATACTTGCTCCTCCTCTGTGATAAGCCTGCCGCCGCCACGGGGGCGGCGGCAGGTAAAAATGATGAACTCAGTCGACAAAAATCTGCAGCGTGGCCGTCAGCTCGCGGCCGGGGGTGTGCAGAATCTGGCCGTCATAGTACATGCCGCACGAGCCGCCGCCGTCGAGGTTGACAGCGTCGGTGCAGCCGAGCGCCAGCATGGCCTGCTTGAGCTGGTCCATGGTGGCCGAGCTGGTCGACAGCAGAATCATGCGGCCGTCGGCCGTGGTGCCCACTGCTGTGCGCGGCGTTGAACCGGATGTGAACTTGGAAAGGTCAAAGTTGGCGTCAACCACATTGCTGATAACGCCGTCTTTAATGAGGCAGGGCGAACCGGCAACCATCGTCGTCACGCCGGCCGGGTCAAAGCCCTCGGGGTCCTCGGTGAACAGATAAACCTCGGTCGTGATGGGAGTGCCCACTGCAGGGGGCTCGTACAGATACAGTCCGGTGATGGCAGTGCCCAGCAGCACGACATAGCCGTCGGCAGGGATGGTGATGACGCTGCCCGGCGCATAGGACGTATAGGCGGTGACAACGTCGTTGCGCACCTCGATGGCATAGCCGTTGCACGGCGCCGTCACACTGGTGCCATAGGCCGGGGTGTACATGACGGAATAGCCGGTGGTGTGGTACGAAGCCGCGTCAACATTGACGGCGCGGGCAAACCAGTGCTTGGCCGTGGTGTTGGGGCCCTTGAGCCACACCGCCATGGACGGACGGCCCCAGGTGACCGAACCGTCGTCACGGATGCCCAGGGTGGTGTAGTCGGTCATGCTGTACATCAGCTCGCCATTGGTCATCAGGCTGCCAATCAGGGCCTTGTCGCCCTCAGAGTTAAAGAAATTGGCGTTGACAACCGCCTTTGCGCCCGAGTTCTGGGCAATGGTGGCAAAGGACTGGGTGGCGCCGACCTTGTTGTTGACCAGGCGGGCTTCGACACGGACCTTGGGATTGAGCAGGTCAACGGTGATGACGTCAGCCGTAATACCGGCCACGCTCTGGCGGCTGTAGGTGACGCCCGGCCCCTCTTCACGCGGGGGCTGATAGGGGGTGTATGTATAGACCTTGACGCCGGCGCCGATGACGCCCTCGGCCTGGCCCTGCGCGGTGGTAAACACACCTTCGGCAGCCAGCTTTTCAGCCAGCGAGCCGCTGCCGTCAGCCATCTGGCAGGTCAGCGCGGAATAAGACAGGTCGACCATGTCGCCGCGGTTAAAGCTGGCGCTCGACAGCGCGATGGCGGCGTCGGTCGTCATCATGCCGATCTGGGCGGCAAAGCTCAGGGCATACTGCCAGGTGAAATCGCCGTCTGCATCGCTGTAGCCCAGTGAGCGCAGCAAAAAGGTGACATAATCGCGCGCAGCCAGCGTCTGGCTGCCGCCGAACAGGCCGCCGCCCACGCCGCTGGTCAGGCTGCTCTCAAAACCGTAGCCGACATAGGGAGCTTCCCAGCCCGACGCGGCAACGTCGGTAAACGGGTGGGTGTAGCTGCCCGAAAGCGCTTCCTGCTCGCGGCCGAGCAGGCGGATGAGCATGACAAGACCCTGCGTACGGTCAGGGGTGTTGTTGAGCTCATAGCCATTTTCCGTGCCCTGGAACAGCCCGAGGGCCTTGAGATGGTCGGCATTCTGTGTGCTCTCTTCGCTCGCGCCCGACGCCGCGGCAGGCATGAGCAGCCCGCCGACCAGAAGGGCGGCGGCCAGTGCCAGGGAAAGGGTACGCCGCAGAAGTGATTTCATACTTTCTACCTCTTTCTTTATTGCGGAGCACACGGCCCCGCGTGTGATGTTGAATTCATTGTAACATCCCGCTTCGCGCTTTGCAAGCGGCAAAAAGTGTGGTATGCTGTCATTAAGTCAGGTAATAAATACCCACGCGCTTATAAGGAGTGATAATGCTTGGCTATCAGCCTGGAATGGTATCGCGTGTTTTATCAGATTGCGCGGCAGGGCAGTGTCTCGCGCGCGGCCGAAGCGCTTTTCATCACCCAGTCGGCAGTCAGCCAGTGCCTGCGTCTGCTCGAACAGGAGCTGGGGGTCGTTTTGTTCGTGCGCACGCCCCGCGGCATGCGGCTGACGCCCGAAGGCGAAGAGCTGTATCGCTTTGTCGCCCGCGGCGTCGAAAGCATCGCGCAGGGTGAAAAGCACCTGCGGCAGGTGCGCGGGCTGGAAAGCGGCAGCATCCGCATCGGCGCTTCGGACATGACACTGGAGTTTTTCCTTTTAGAGCACCTTGAAACCTTCCACAGGCGCTATCCCGGGGTCCGCATCTCGGTGACCAACGTCTCGACGCCCGAAACGCTGCGGCTGCTGCACGACGGGGCCATCGACTTCGGCGCAGTCTCTTCCCCCGTCGACGGGCAGGCCGGGCTGGTCGTCCGCTCGGTCAGCGAAATTCAGGACGTTTTTGTCGCAGGCGCGCGCTTTGACGAGCTGCGCGGGCGCACTCTGTCCCCCCTGCAGCTGGCCGGCCTGCCCATTGTCTGCCTTGAGCAAAACACCAGCACCCGGCGGTATATCGACGCCTTTTTGTCCGAGCACGGCGTCCGCCTGCAGCCCGAATTCGAGCTGGCGACCAGTCCGCTCATTGCGCAGTTTGCAGCCCGCGGCATGGGCGTCGGCAGCCTGGTGCACAATTTTGCCCTGCCCTTTCTGCGTGACGGCCGTCTTTTTGAGCTGACGCTGTCGCCGTCGCCGCCGCCCCGCAACATCTGCCTGGTCTATGACGGCCGACTGCCGCTCTCGACCGCCGCCAGCCGATTGCTCGAGCAGATGCTATAAGTTTTGCTAATATCGACTATAAAAAATCCTCGTTTGCATTTTCGTCTTGTCCCGTGCTACAATAAGACCATCGACAAAAGATGGGAGCTGATTGCATGGTCCGAGCCATTGTCGGCGCCAACTGGGGCGACGAGGGCAAAGGCAAAATGACCGACCTTTTGGGCGGCAAAAGCGACGTTGTTGTCCGCTTTCAGGGCGGCGCCAACGCCGGTCACACCATCATCAATGAATACGGCAAGTTTGCCCTGCACCTGTTGCCTTCCGGCGTTTTCCGCCAGAGCACGACCAACGTCATTGCGCAGGGCGTTGCCCTGAACCTGGAGCGGCTGTTTGCCGAAATTGACGGCCTGCTCAAGGCCGGCGTTCCCCATCCGCGTCTGCTCATTTCCGACCGGGCACAGATTGTCATGCCCTATCACATCCTGTTTGACCGGCTCGAAGAGGAGCGTCTGGGCAAAAACAGTTTTGGGTCGACCAAATCGGGCATTGCCCCGTTTTATTCTGATAAGTATCTGAAAATCGGCCTGCAGGTCTGCGAGATTTTTGACGACCGCACCCTGCTTGACCGGCTGACCGCGCTGTGCGAGGTCAAAAACGCCTCTCTGGACGCCATTTACCACTCCAGCGAGCGCCTTGACCCCAAAGCGCTGTACAATTCCCTGTGCTCCTACCGCGAGCGTTTGCAGCCGCTGGTCGGCGACACCGCTGTGTTTCTGCATCAGGCGGTGTGCGCAGGCAAGGATATTCTGCTTGAGGGGCAGCTGGGCGCGCTCAAGGACCCGGACAACGGCATTTACCCCTTTACCACCTCGTCATCTCCGCTGGCCGGCTTTGCCTCGGTCGGCGCGGCAGGCATTCCGCCCCACGCCATTCAGCAAATCATCACAGTGGTCAAGGCCTAC
>DVMR01000037.1 GCA_018714845.1 Candidatus Ventrousia excrementavium | reverse complement strand
GATCTTCCTGTGCTACACCATCTGGTTAGCCGCCGTTTCGATTTTGAGATGCTCAGCGGCTTAGATTTGTGCGCCCTTTTCCTTTGCTTGTTCCCTTGAAAGTTTTACTTGACTTTTATTAGCAGGTCTTTGGCTTTTAAAACATCTACCGGCTGCAGCAGCCGGCGGGTATTCTCTATTTTACTGAAAAGCCGTGTAAAAATCAAACAAAAACAGCCGGGGCGGACGGAGTCCCCAGCTGTTTTGCTGTGCACAAAAGGCCTTACTTCTTCAAAAAAGCGCCCAGTTTTTTGTCCTCAATCTTGATATGGCTGATCAACTTGCCGATGTGCATATTCAGATTGTTCAAATCGGCCACGCTCGGGCCGGCCGGCGGAATCTGCGCGGCAATATCCTGCAGCTTGCGTTTATACCCTTCATGGAACTGTTTGTGACCTGCATAGCCCGGGTAGGCATTCTGGGTCTGCAGCTGTTCCTCATGCGCAAAATGACGGTTGACATAGTCGAGCAAAAACCGAAGAGCCGGCTCGATTGCAGCACGCCCCTGTCCCTTGCCGCAGGCATCCATCAGGTTGTTGACCGCCTGAAACAGCTCACGATGCTCGCGGTCAATGGTGGCGTTGCCCGTTTCCAGCTCCTTGGTCAGTTCATATTTAATAGCCATGACGAAATGCTCCTTTTTATGTACACTTTATAGTGTGCAGCTGTCGCCGTCCACAGCTCACATTTTCTAAATAGTATTATATCTCATTTTTACTGCATTGCAATCCCACAGCCACTTCTTCTGTACAGAAAAAACCATTTATGGTATACTTGCAGACATACAGATGAAAGGAGTGTCAATCCGCTATGAGCGCCAAAAACATCCTGATTATTCTGGGCGGCGGCCGGCCGAACGGAAACACGGCCCAGCTCGCCGAAGCATTTGAGCAGGGCGCCCGCGAGGCCGGCCATACTGTCGAGACGATTTCGCTGCTTAAAAACGAGGTCCGCAGCTGCCTGGGCTGCAATGCCTGCCGGTATGCCAAGCCCTGCGTCCAGCGCGACGCCTTTAACGACATCGTACCGCGCATCCGCGCTGCAGACTGCATTGTGCTGGCTTCGCCGCTTTACTTCTGGACCATCTCATCGCGGCTCAAAGCGTTTATCGAGCGCTTTTACTGTCTTGCTGAAGAGGACCCCTGCCCGCCGCTCGGCCGATACGAAAAATACCCGGTCAAGGACTGTGCGCTGCTCATGACCTCGGCCGACAACTTTTTCTGGACCTTTGAGCAGACAGTTTCTTATTACCAGTTCACACTGGTCAACTACATCGGTTTTCGCGACAGGGGCATGGTCCTGGCCGGCGGGTGCGGCAGCACCAACGGCAGGCCCGCCATTGAAAAGACCGGGCACCTTGAAAGGGCGCGCGATTTTGGCAAAAACATCTATGCGAAATAAAAAACAGGGGGAGCCCCCTGTTTTTTATTTACGGCTGCCAGACATATGTCGTCCCTTCGGCCTCGGGCACGCTGTCCTCATCCCACTGGTGGTCAGTCCATCGCAGAAACTCGCTTGTCACATTAAAGTAGGTATGCGCCGTTCTTTCAGAAACGCGGCCGAAGCTGACAGGGTCATCCCAGGTGACATCAACGGCATACCACTCGCCGTCCAGCTGCACCTGATTCCACGCATGGGCCTCGGTCTCGCCATAGGCAGTGCCCTCTACCGTGATACATTCGATGCCCAGCATGTCCATCAGCAGCTGAAAAGTGCTGGTGTAGCCCAGGCAAACGGCCTTTTGGTTGACCAACAGGCCGTAGGGATTGTCATTGTCCGGGTCCGGCTCAAAATCCGGCGCATGGCTCAGCGTGTCAGAGTCGTACTCTGCCCAATCAATGATCCAGTCGTGTACGGCCAGTTCTTTTTCAAAATCTGTCATGTCCCCGGTGATGACCTCATCGATAATCTGTTGGCAGCGGTCATAGACAGCGCGGTTTTTGTCAGACAGGCCGGAAGGGTCTCCGGTCTGCCAGGCCTGCAGCACCGCGTCCCGGTCATAGGGATCTGCATCACTCTCTGCCGTGGGCGCGTCGGCCATCACCACCTCGCCCGTCTGGGCGGAAACAAACTGCGTCTGTGCGGAAAAAGGCGGCGCGTCGCTGCCAAAACAGCTTAAAAAGGCTTCGCTGCCCGCCGAGGGGTCAGGACAGATGAGCAATGCCGCTGTGCTGCCGCTGACAACTACCTCGGCGCTTTCCACCATGGCCGCCTGCTCGGGCACGTAGCCGGCAAAGGCGGCGGCACGGCGTTCGACATACCCGAGCAGCGCCTGCCGGACAGCGTCCGCCCCGCTCGGGTCGGCGGCCGTGAGCACGGCGAGTTCGCAGGCCTGTACGCCGCCGGCATAGCAGACGACGCCGTCAATGACCGCTTCCGGCTCCAGCTCGTAATAATCCTGCACATAGGCGGAAAAGAAATCGTCGCCCGCCACGGACGCGGTCAGCTCGGGCAAATCCGACTGGCTGTCGGCGATGACGGCCGCAATCTGTATGGGTGTGTAATCGGTCTCACCAGCCGCCGGGGCGCTGCACGCAGACAGCGCCAGCAGTGCGGCCAAAATGACTAATGCGATGCCGCGATGTTTTGCCATGGTCTCCTCCCGGCTCAGCCGGTACAGCAGAAAGCTACTTTTTCTTTTGCTCCTGCTCTTTTTGCAGATGATAGCGCAGGTAATCGATGCAGTCGAGCTTTTTCTGCTCTGTGTGCACACATTCAAGCTGGCGGCAGCGCTGACCGATGAGCAGCCGCAGCTGCTCTTTGGTCGTTCCCTCGTCCAGCGTTTCAAGATATTCGTCAATAAACGCGGTCGTGCACCCTGCATCCTCAAGGATCTGGATGATCTCATCCCTGGTCAGCTTGGCCATCTCTTGTCCCTTTCTTTTATTCGGCCTGCGAAATGTCGATGCCGAAGTACTTTTCCGACAGCTCGGTCAGCACGCCTTCCTCGCTCAGCTCGTTCAGAGCCTCGTCAATGGCGGCGCGCAGCGTGGCGGTCTCTTCGCCCTTGCGCATGGGAATGGCGACCTGCGTCGCGTCTTCGCTCACCGCAGCAATCTTGATATCCGCGTCAGGCTGCGCCGTCATGTAGTCGTTGGCTGTAACATCAGAGTTGAGCGTGGCGTCAATACGGTCAGACAGCAACAGCTGAATGGTCTGGTTCAAATCGTCCACCGCAGTGACAGTGGCGCCGTACTGCTCTGCCATTGTGGCATAGGTGCTCTGCAGAGTGTTGGCCGTCGTCTTGCCCTCGAGGTCCTCAAAGGACTGAATGTCCTCGTTATCGCCGCGGACGATGATGACAATGCGGTTATAGGCATAGGGAACGGAAAAGTCGTACTTTTCTCTGCGCGCGTCGTCGATTTCGACGCCGTTTGCCATGATGTCGTACCGGCCCGACTCAACGCCGGACAGCAGGCCGTCCCATTCGCCCTCAACGAACGTGGCGGTCACGTCCAGCTTTTCGGCGATGGCCTTGGCGACCTCGATGTCATAGCCGACCAGCTCGTCATTTTCGTCATGATAGGTCCAGGGCGCCCAAGTGCCTTCAGTGGCAATGACAATCTCGCCACGCTCCTGAATCTGCGCGAGCAGGTCGCCTGACGATTCTTCCGTCTGGCTGCATCCGGCCAGCGTGGAAAGTCCGAGCAAAGCGCTCATCAGCAATGCAAAAATCTTGGTTTTCATCATATTTCTCTCCCTTGGGTTGATGGTTTTGGCGGCAGACGGTCGCCGACAGTCTGTAAAAAGGCGCGGGTGCGTTCTTCCCGCGGGTTTTCAAAAAATTCTCTGGCCGGGCCCTGCTCGACGATGCGGCCATGCTCCATAAAAATGACCTTGTTCGAGACATAGCGGGCAAAATTGAGCTCATGCGTGACGACCAGCATGGTCATTCCGTCGTCAGCCAGCTGACGCATGACGGCCAGCACCTCGCCAATCAGCTCGGGGTCTAGCGCCGAGGTCGGCTCGTCAAAATAAATAATCTGCGGCTCTGCCGCGATGGCGCGGGCAATGGCCACACGCTGCTGTTGTCCGCCTGAAAGCTGGCTGGGGTAATACTCGCACCGATCGGACAACCCGACCTTTTCAAGCGCCCGGCGGCCGATTTCCTCCGCCTGGGCGCGCGGCATTTTGCGGGCCACAATGAGCCCTTCAGTGACATTTTGCAACGCCGTTTTATTGGCAAACAGGTTGTAGCTCTGGAACACAAAACCCGTCTTTTTGCGGATGTCTGCAATGTCGCGCCCCGACATGCGGGCCATTGCGTACTGCCGGCCGTCGAACTCCAGCTGGCCGTCGTCGGCGCGCTCTAAAAAATTGAGGCAGCGTAAAAGGGTCGTCTTGCCCGAGCCGCTGGGGCCGAGAATGGACACAACGTCCCCCTTTTCCACCGACAGGCCGACGCCGCCCAGCACATGCAGCTCGCCAAAGGTCTTTTGAACATTGATCGCTTTGAGCAGCATAGCTTCACTCCTTTCGGCTTTGATAGGCGCTCAGGCGCTTCTCTCCCACGCGCTGCAGCTTGGTCAGCACAGTGGAAAAGAGCAGATAAATGAGCGCGACCTCGATATAAAGCGCCAGGTGCTCGTAGGTGCGGGCGGCAATGCGCTGGGTCGCCATGAACATCTCCGTCACCGTGATGTTGGCGGCCAGCGACGTGTCCTTCATCAGCGAGATGAGGGAGTTTGCCAGCGACGGGAAGGCTGTGCGCATGGCCTGCGGCAGCACAATGCGGCGCATGACCTGCAAATACGACATGCCGACACACTCGCCCGCTTCAATCTGCCCGACCGGGACCGCTTCGAGCGCGGCGCGCACCGTTTCGGCCGCGTAAGCGCCGGTGTTGATGGAAAAGACGATAATGGCTGCCGGAAAGGGTTCGAGCGTGATGCCCACATTGGGCAGGCCGAAAAAGACGACATACAGCTGCACCAGAAGAGGCGTGCCGCGAATGACCCATATGTAAAACCGTGCCAGCTGCTTGAGCACCCGCACATTGGCAAACTGCACCAGCGCCGCCGCCACTGCGATGATGAGCGCCAGCGCAAAAGAAATGGCGGTCAGCGGCAGGGTCATGGTCAGGCCGGGCAGCAGGATCTTGCCAAAAGAATCTGTCAGTATTCCAATCAGTTGTGAATCCAATGGAATCGCTGTCCTTTCTTCAGAGAATACGGCTATTGCGCCGGCGTTAGCTCGACGGTCACGCTGCCGCGGCCCAGCACCCCGGCCAGCCCTCCGGCATTCTCAACGCGGCCCAGGCGGGTGTAACTGTATCCGCTTGAAAAGCTCTCGTAAAACAGTACAATGCAATCGTCGCCGAACAGCATCAGGTCGCCGGCGTTAATCTGCCCCGGTCTTTGCGCGTCGGCGGGCAGTGTCTGGTCCAGATAGTGATATTTTTCGTTGCCGTTGAGCTCGCTCATCTCAAGCCTGAGGGGCAGCATTTCATACAGCGCCTGCGCGGCTGCATTGTCCTCGAGCGTGACATCGAACTCCTGCGCTCCGACGGTCAGCGTCATCCTCCGTTCTTTCGCAGAATCCGGCCATTCTCCCTGCGTGTTCTGCTGCATATCCCAGGCACCCTCCATTCCGGTCTCATCGACAGCCGGCAGCTGTGCTTCCCTTCCATATACCGTCAGCATGACAGTTATCATGAGCCAGACAGCAAGCCATGTGCGCATCACAGCTCTCTCCTTTAATTGTGAACTCTATCTTTTTTATGCCGTGTTCATTATAAGCCATGCCTTTTATAAAATCAAGTGCTTATATCCAATACCTATCCATGCTTTAAAAGTATATCAAAATGCTGATTTTCAATAAAAAGGCGGCGGCACCGCTGCCGCCGCCCCGCAAAGAGCTGTCTGTCACTGGTCCATATCTTCAAGCATATCAGCCAACGGGTCCAGGTAGTGATAGGCAAAGCTCAGGTGTTCATAGCCGAACTGCTTGTCAAGCCGCGCAGCTGACTGCCACAGTGCCTCAAGTCCTTCGCCGGCATAGGTGTTGATGTCCTCAAGGTCGTGCTCGCCCGCCTGCTGAAGCTCGTAAATGCACACAATTCCTTTGCCGTACTCGCGGGCAAAGTCGATCTCTCTTGCAATCTGGCCGTATTCGTCAGACCGGTTATAATTCATGACAGCCACGCCGTCGCAGGCTGTTTCGATGAGCTTTTCGAGCACCTCGGGCGCACTGCTGTCGTAAAACATCGGGATGCACGGCCAAAATTCCAGACCGCTGCGCGATGCGTACTGATACGCACAGACCATACCTGACAGGTAGCCCTCCATCAGCTCCCCGCGCTCGCGCCCTTCCTCATCCCACTCATCGAGCAGATAGGGTTCAACGTCGGCCACAACGCCGGCAATACGGTCTTCCGGCCCGACCTGACGGTTATAGGATGCGGCCTTTTCAATCTCTTCAATCAGCTCAGCGCCATCCTCGTCATAGGC
This sequence comes from Candidatus Ventrousia excrementavium, assembly GCA_018714845.1. Lineage (GTDB taxonomy): Bacteria > Bacillota > Clostridia > Oscillospirales > Butyricicoccaceae > Ventrousia > Ventrousia excrementavium. The sequence goes on along the minus strand of DVMR01000037.1, from coordinate 9,892 downwards.
CCATTCCGCCTCGCCCATCAGGGCGTAAACCGCAACGCCCGACTGCCGCATGTCCTGTACCAAGCCCTCAGCCCCGCCTGACGCGAGCGCCTCGTCGGAAAACTGCTGGTAAAGCGCAGTCACACCCGCGCGCTCAACACACTGCTCCAGTGCCTGCCGGCCGCTCTCGCTGTCGGGCACGTCACTATCCCAACTGAACAGCCCAAAGCCCATATTCTGCGCCGCTTCATCGGTCCGGGCGTCCTCATGCGGCCATGCAAACCGCCACATGACCAGCGCTGTCAGCGCCGCTGATACCGCTGCCGCAGCGAGTATGGGCAGGATTTTTTTCATACTCCCGCACCACTCCTTTCGCCTGTCTCAAACAGCTGCCTGCGCGCTTCCCATTCAGGCAGGGGCCGGAAAAACTCATAGCCCTGCATGGCGTCGCAATGCAGCCGCTGCAGACTGTCGGCCTGAGACCGGCTTTCAACGCCGGACGCCAACACCGCCAGGTCAAGGTCATGGCCGATACGGACGACCGAGCTCAGCAGCGCCTCGCCCCGCGGCGTTTTGACCCCCTCGACCAGCCGCCGGTTGAGCTTGACACCGTCGGCCGGAAAATCAGCCAGGACGGCAAGCGCCCCCAAATCTTTTCCAAAGTCATCGAGGATGACACGCAGACCCAGAGTCTGTATTTTCCGAGCATTCTGCGTGACCTGCTTTTCATATGAATGGAAATCCCCTGTCAGCTCCAGAATCAAAAGCTCACGCGAAAAACGATACTGCTCTAATATTTTCTGGCAACGGTTGGGGAAGTCGGCATCGGCAAAGGTTCTGCACGAAATGTTGCAGGACAGGAAAAAGGCGCTCTGAGCGTGCCGGGCCAGATGGTCCAGAAAGGCGGCCGACCGCTCAAGCATATAATAGTCGAGCTGGTCAATCACATCAGCGCACTCAAACGCCGGAATGAATCGGTGCGGCGTCAGGAATCCCTTTTCAGGGTGCTGCCAGCGCACCAGCGCCTCGCCGCCGGCAATATCGCGGCTGTGTGCGTCGACGTAAAATTGAATGTACAGCAAAAACTCCCCGCGTTCGATTCCCCGTGCCAGTTCCGCACAAAACCGCTTTTCATCCTGCAGCCGGCTTCGCATGGCACTGGTGTAGACCAGATACGGCTTGTCTTCACGCGCAGCCTCGCGGGCTGCCTGACCGGAACGCGCGATGACCTCGCTCAACGCCCAGTCCTGCGTCTGCAGCGGATAAACCCCGGCAGACACACGGCACAGCCTGACTGCTTCACACACTTCCTCAAGCGAGGCCAGCACCAGCGTCAGCCACTGCTGCAGCTCTTCCTCGCCCGATGTGCGGCGCAGCAGCAGAAAGCCGGTGTCTGCCACGCGGGCCGGCAGGTCATGCTCGCCCGCATACTGCCGCAGTGTGGACGCTGTCCGCCGCAGAAGCTCATCCCTTTCCTCCTGACCGCGAACGCTTTCCAACCGCTCTGTATCAACATGGACGTAAGCCGCCGTATATAAAACCCGGTTTTCCTCTGAAATGACTGACAAATATCGCCGCTGCAGGTAGCGCTCGTTGCCCAGGCCAGTCAGCGGGTCGGTCTCGCGGTCATGCTCGCTGCGGCGGCGCTGGCGCAGATACACCCGCACGAGCAGGCCAATCACCGCGGCAAGCAGCACAACCGCGATTCCCAGCCCGGCCATGACCTGCTCATGCCAGCGGGGTGCAGGTGCACGGCTTTCCGACACATCGACGAGCAGGCCGGCTGTCACTTCCTCTCCAACGCCGGCCATGAACTCCGACAGCTCCTCCGCCAGTCCGGACGGCGCGACCTCAGTCACCCACAGCTGCCAGGTCACGGTCTCTCCGCCACGCTCGATGGTCAGGATTTCAACGGGCTCGTCCTGTGTATGCCGGAACTCATCGTCTGTCGAGCAGGCCGAAATCAGGTCTACCTGCTGGTTGCGCGCCAGCTGGGACCTTTGATCCTCCGTGCCCGGGTCATAATACTGAATGTCATAGCCGGTTTCTTCGGCAAAGCGGCTGAGCAGCCGGGGAATAACCCCCTCAAAGGTGCCGCTCTCCCTGTCGTAATATTCCATGGGATACCGGTCCGGACTGCCCGCTACCAAAATGACTGCGCCTTCTCTGGTCAATTTTCCCGTGTTGCCCTTTCTCGTCTTCTTTTAAAAATGGTCACGCCGCCAGACACCGTGCCGGCAGATGCGGTTTCGGCAGGCTCTGCCCCGCCGGCCTGCGGCTGCGGTGCTTCGACCGGAGCTGCGGCCTGCAGCTCCTGCAGCTGCATCTGTACATCGGCTGTGCGTCCATCCAGTTCTTCCAGCAAAGCCCGGAAGTCATCGCGCATTTTGCTGATTTTGGCGGCGTAGTCATTGAGCTCACTCATCTGGCGGCCTGCTTCATCCGCAACCTTCTGCCGCGCTTCTTCCTCGTGCTGCCGCGTTTCCTCACGCGCCTGCCGGGCATAAGCCTGGGCGGCCAGCAGGGTGTCAAAGGTCAGCTGGCGTTTTTCGAGCAGCGCTTCGTTTTCACGCCTCAGCGCACACAGCTCAGCCTCAAGTTCGCCGATGCGCTTCTGCGCCTGTTCTTCAGCCTGGGCGGCCTGCTCCTGCAATTCAGCGATTCGCTCTGCATGCCGGCTCTCAACTGCCGACAGATACTGGCACACATCCGATACCTTATAACCCCAGATACTTTTTTTCAGCTCGTCTATTCGCATAAAAGCTGCCTCCTTTTTTATCTCACCTGAATTTCTCTGCGCTCGATAGTGCCCCAGCGGGCCCTGTTTTTTCGGTATCCAATCAGCGCCGTCATGCGCACCCAGGCCAGAATAAACCGCAGGCACGAGACCTCGACAGCGCAGATGCCGACTGCCTTCAGCACATCACCCGCTGTCAGCCTGAGATCAATGGTGTGGATGCGGGCAAAAAAGGCGGTCAGGGATAAAATTGACGATTCGGCCACATAAATTCCCATATATAACAGCATAAACGGCACGTTGAGAAAGTCAAGAGCCGACGCCAAAACCATGGTCAAAACGCCAAAAACTTCAATATAGGGTGAAAAGAGCTCGTACAGGAGAAAATAAGTATATGAAATCACGCTGACCAGGCCGTAGCGCGGGTTGGCCAAAATAGCGCGGTGACGGGTCATGCTTTGAAACAGCCCGATATGCCAGCGCCGCCGCTGGCGGCACAAGTCGCGCAGCTTTTCAGGCGCCTGAGTCCAGCAGATGGCATCGGTCGCATAGCGAATGCGGTACGGAATCCCATTTTCACGGCAAAATGCGTGCAGCCGCACAACAAGCTCCATATCCTCGCCCATGGTTGTCACGTCGTATCCGCCGGCAGCGACAACGACACTCTTTTTAAACAGGCCGAAAGCCCCGGAAATGATAATGCTGCCGTTGAACTTGTCAAACAGTATGCGGGCCGCCAGAAAGGACCGGTCGTATTCCAGCACCTGCATGCAAGCCAACAGCCCGCGAGGCATATGGTAATTGATCAGCCTGCCGTTCTCAAGCTCTGCGCCGTTGCCGGGGCGCACGGCGCCGCCCACAGCGACGACCCTATCATCTTCGAGTACGGGGCGGACGATTTTTTCCAGCGAATCGCTCTGCAGCACCGAATCAGCGTCCAGGCACAGAAAATAGGGATAGCGCGAGGCATTGATGCCCATGTTCAGCGAATCAGCCTTGCCGCCGTTGCGCTTGCAAATCAGCGTGATGGGAACCTTAAAGGACCTTGACTCGTACACCGCTTCTTCGGGCTGGCAGTGCAGGCTGCGCTGAATCGGCCTGTTAACGTGCCGCATGTGAAAGTGTTCGCGGACAACATCTGCCGTTGTGTCAGTCGAGCCGTCGTCGACCACGATAATTTCATATACCTTGTACTGAAGCGCCAGCAGCGAGCGCACAGTCGCCTCGATGGTCACTGCCTCGTTATGGGCAGGCACAATGACAGACACCGGTATGTAATAGTCGGACGGCAGCTCGTTTTTCAACATATTGCGGCGTTTGAGGCCGTACAGGGTCGAGGACCCGACAACAACGGACAAAAACAGAAAGCTGGCGTAGCCAATCATGTAAATGACAAAAAAGATGCCGACAAAGTTAAAAAACGTCTGAAAAATATCTCTCATATGCCGCTCACTTCTCTTGCCGCTTCCTGATCCATCAGGCGGGATTCCACACGGTACAAAATCATCTCTCGCGCATATCTGTCTGAGCCGTCAAGCAGTTCAGACAAATCGCTGTATGCCACCTGATGCGCCTCAAGGCTGACCGCTGCATTGTAGCGAACATACCAGTTGCCGCTGTGCAGCGCACCGATAAGCGCGCGCACGACATCGCCGCCCGCGTACTGCGCCAGGCCCGCTGCGCTGACGGCAGCGTATTCCCACAAAAGCGGGTCGCGGTCAGCCAGAAAATCAAGCAGCCATTTTCGCGCCGGTTCATAGACATATCTTCCGAAATAACGGATGGCCGACAGACGCAGCTCCTTATCCCTGCTGCCGTCAGTCATGATGGAAAAGATGCGCTCGCGCCATTCTCCGGTGCGAAAGCGTGTATAATTGAGCACTGCCAGCTGGGTCCTGACATCAAAGCGCTCAAACCTTTCCCAGAGCAGGACTTCCAGGCGGCGATGGTCGCCGGCAAAGGACAAAAGCCCGTCTGTCAGTATTTTGTCGTTCATAACGGCGCCAGTCCGGCTTTGCAGCGCTACCGCCCGCACGACCGATTCAGCTGTTCCCGACGCGTACAGGGCCTGCAGGGCGTTGACATGGCAATACAGGCTGTCCAGCCCCAGGTAGGTGACAAAGACCTCCTGCATGCTTTCAAGCATCAGAAGCCCTGCTGGCTGATGCCTTGCCGCGAAATAGGCAAAATAGGCGCACTGTACCGCTTCTTTTTTGCGATACAATATGGCCAGCTCAAGCAGGACCGGCTGGATGGCACGCACATAACGCCCGGCGTCACACGGCTCCAGCTCATGCGTCAGGACCCGATCGAGTGCGACCAGCGCATTGACGTTGGACAAGCTGCGGCGCAGATACCGCAGATGCCGTTTTTCCACCTGCATGCCGGCGCGCAGACGCTCGGCCTGCCTGGCAACGCGGCGTAACAGTCCCCTGCTTCGAAAGCCCGCACCGCGTTCACGCCGCCTGAGCACCATGTGGTAAACCAGATTAAAGCCAATCATGCCCAGGCAAATCATGCCGTAAACATACAGCAGCACTTCACTTCTCACGCCATCACCTCTGCCGGTCGGCGTCGGCCTGCGCCCAGTACTGCTTGAGCATTGCATAGGACTCTTTGAGGCGCTCGTGATACGTCACCGTCTTGCCCCAGCCTTCGAGCTCGACCGCCGCCATGGGAATTCGGTACTCGCTTTCACCGCAGCTCAGGCCGACGTACATCTCGTCGATCTGAAGGTTTTCGATGCCATAATGCTCGTAATAATCATCGTGAATCATCATTTCCGAGGGGTTGGAAAAGTTCAAAAGCTGCCAGGGAATACGGATCTCCACCCCGTTCCCGGCAAACATAAAGTCGGCCAGTGAATCGAAATCCTCGCTTTGTGGATTGCCATTTCCATAGCGCAGGATGCCGGTCTCGTATTTTTCGCCGACCGGTATCTGCACGCCGTATTGACTGCGCGGCAGCAGGTCAGACAGAATCAAAGGCATATAAATGCGTTTGAAAACCGATGTGTCCGCGTCCGGCGGGTTGAGATAGGGGTCGCGCGTGTAATAGGTCGTTCCGTACATAGCCAACAGCACCTCATAGCGCTCCTGCACCAGAAGGCGGCTGTCCTCCTGTCCGTCAATGACGAGGACAAAGTCGCACGCCCGCTCAAAGGTTAAGTCATGGCTCTGACAGTAAGTGCTGCCCGTTTTCGGTGTCGTATCAAACGGAATGTACAAGATGTCATGCTCCGGTTCAAAGTCTTCTTTGTGCACCAGCAGATACAGATATTTTTCATCGTATTTCATCGACAGCTCCATGCCGTCATGCGCAATGACAAGATCCTCTTCCGTCCACTCGGAAAAATCGCCGTCCACATAGCAGACGCTTTCAGTCTCGCCGGGGTCAAAGGTCAAAAGGCCGAAAAACTGCTCGTTGGTCTGGGCATCGCTCCAATAAGCCGTGTTGTCCAGGTCAACGGCGTGTATGGTGTTCCAGGTGCGTTTAAACCATTCGTCCTGCCATGAAAACAGGCAGCTGCCGGCGCAGCCGGCGTCCATGATGTCCTGATAGCAGTCGATGAGTGCCTGCCCCTGCTCCTGCTCGCTCATGTGCCCCTGGTTGCGGCCTGTATTTTCGTCAACCTGTGCCATGCCCCGTCCTGTTGTTACGCCATATTCTGAAATGACGACCGGTATGGTGTGATAGCGGTTGAGCGCACGCAGATAGGCGACATAGGTATTATAGCGACCCTGGCTGTCGACGTAGTCCTCTTCGGTCAGGTATTCGCCGATAAAGGGCGCATCCATCTGTTCGATATGATCCAGGTAGCGCTGATAGACGACCGTCCCCAAGGCAGTGCGAACGTCTTCCTCATCGTATTCCGCGCTCTCGTCCAGCAGCTGCAAATAGTCTGGGAAATAGGCGTACACATGATAAGACGCAAACTGCCCGGCCCAAAAGGCGTCAGTCGCGAGAATCTGCTCGACATCCACGGTCTCCAGCTTGTACCGGTAGTCAGTCGTCAACACGTTGTAGCTGAAAGGATCGGTCGTCGGCCAGTTGGAGAAGGCGATCAGCCGCTGCTGGCCATAGCGCTCGGTCTCGTACTCAATCAGCCTGTCGCCGACCTCACACAAAAGCGCTTCAAAGGGACTCGCATCCGGCGATGTGTAGAGATAGTCGCCATTATACTGCCGTCCTTCATTCAGCTGATTGGTATAGGTAACAATGCTGGTTTCCCATTCAACACCGATAATATAGCCGAGCACCCAGGGGGATACGTCGCGGCGATAGCTGCCCGAGCCCACCCCGTAGCCGAGCGACAGGGTGCGGTTTCCGTGCAGGATATCGCAGAGCGTACGGCAGTCGTCAAGCAGCGTCTGACGAAAATCATCATCATATCCGTCGCGGTGAGAGTTGTGCACATAGTCGTTGACCCAGACGCCGTGCAACAGGTAAAGCGGAGTCAGGCCCTGCTGCTCACGGTCTGTATTGTATTCATAAAAGGCATTATAAAAATCGTCGTGCAAAATGGTGTAAACACGGATGGTATTGGCGCCCAGCTCCTGAATCAGGCCAAACCAGCGCAGATAAGTCTCATGGTCAATCGCATAGTCAGTGGCCCATTCTCCAGGCAGACCGACGCCCATGTCGACTCCGCGGATTTCAAAAGGCGCCCACTCGCCATCCTGCTCAAGAACAATATCCTTTCCCTCGGTCCGCACGAACAGTTCGACCGTGCCGTCATCGCCCCAGTCGATGTACAGCCCCAGCCTGTAATAGGCCTGATACAGCACAAAGGCACCGACGACCAGAATGCTGAAAATAATAATGAACTTTTTCATGCGCCGGCCTCCTTTTGCTGGCGATTTTAATGATTGTAGGCCTTGTTGCGAGACGGGTGGCTGTACTGGCGCAGCGCTTCAATGTGCTTATCCAGCCATTCGATGCGTTCATACAGCCAGTGCTTCAGGCGTTCGACGGCTTCGGTCTGACTGTGGTCGTTGCGTTCTTCCGGTATCAGCGGTTCCCACTCAGTGATGGACTCTGCCCAGCGCTCGTTGTTGCGCTGGACGGCCGGACCGAGATATTCCAACACCTCATCAATATATTCACTGATGTACTCAGGGCTGAAAACCATCTCACGCAGCTCCCAGTACCGGTCAATGACCTGTTCGACAAACGCTTGATTTTTGAACAGCATAAAAAACCACACACGTTCAGACAGAGCAAACCCGCTCGGTGTCATCTCGTCGTCGGGAAAGTTGTCGCACGCGTTGTTGAAGTCCCAGACGCACAGCTTGAGCTTACCGTCCACTTCTTTATACAGATAGGTCGAATAACGTCCCGCATCGGCATTGCGGCTCAGTTCGTTGATAAGGAAATAATCGACAAAACTTTCAACGTCAATCCAGTTCCAGTACCCGTAATCCTCGGTATCATAATCGTAGGAATAAAGGGCCTTTTCAAAAGCCGACAGATCGCGCTCGATCTCCTCGGCAAGTTCGGGCGTCAGCATTGACTCGCCGGGGTACCGAACGCTGGCGTCTTCGCCCAGATAGAACATGCGCTCTGTGTAGGTATAAATATCACGGACCGCCCCTACCTCTTCCTCCGTCGGCCGGTCAAGTCGGACAAGATATCCAGTCAGCTCGGTATCCTTGACAGTCTCGCGCAGGTTGAGGCGGCCCTCTTCACCATTCGTAATGGTTTCGACCATCAGATACAGTCCGCGGTATTCCCCGTCGATGATCAGCTCGCAGTACCGTACATTGGGCGCATAGTCCATCAAATCGCCCGCCATGTTATACCACAGATAATTGCGCACCAGCGACTTGTCAAGATATGGACCGTTGAGCACCCAGTTGTTATGGGCGCTCATGCCCATGACCTCAATGTCTCGGGCCGTGCCGTCCTCATTGCGGAAGTTGAGCAGGTACGGCGCCTTTTCAAAATGCCGCGACGCATGACCGCGCACACGAAACTGCGACTGCGTAACAAAATCCGGCTCATCAGACGGATGGTTGTTGCGGTTTTGGTTGTCGATGACCGCAACGGTGACGTCGATGATCTCCCGGCCGTCCTCGGCCAGGGTATACGTCTCTTCGCCGAAGCGGTCCCGCTCACCGGTCGGCACGCCCGGAATGGTCTGCCCACCTGTCTCGATGATAACGAGCGGCAGGTGCGAACACAGCTCCGTCCCATCACAGTCACAGCCTTCATCCGGGCCTCGCGCCGTCTGGTGCTGGTGCACACGCAGGGTATCGCTCTCGCCGCCCGCCCAGGCGGTTATGGCAATGCCAGCCGTGACAGTCAAGGCGATGACAAGAGCACCCAATACAAAAATCAGAAGTTTTTGCTTCATATCCGCTCCTCAAGCATCAATCAGCTGCTGATGTCATCATTCTGCATTACGATGTTAAAATATTCGATGCCTCCCAGGGCATAAACTTCATCGGTCAAGCCTTTGGCCGTTTTTCTGTCCTTTTCCATCAGCCTGCGGCTCAGCTCAAAGATAAACTCAACGCTCGACTCAGTGGTGTTTTTGGCGCGCAGGACGGCCTTGCGCGCAAAGCGCTGGAAGATCAGGGCCTCGACCTTGCTCTCGCTCACTCTGCCGGCGCGGATGATAAGCAAAATACGGTTGTCGTTGCGCACATGCCCCAGCACCAGAAAGACCACAAAGGTAAATGCGCTGCCGATGCCCGCTACCCAAAAGTCGCCGGCGCCGCAGCAGATGCCGACGACAATGGCCCAGAAAATATAGGCTGTATCACGGGAGTCCTTGATAGCCGTGCGGAAACGCACGATGGACAGCGCGCCCACCATGCCGAGCGAAAGCGCGATATTGTTGCCGATAACAATCATTACCGTCGTGGTAATGACGGCAAGCGCTGCCAGTGTGACATTGAATTTTCTGCTGTAAATGGTGCCCACATGTGACAGCCGGTAGGACAGGTAAATACAGCACGCAATGACCGCCGACACCCCCAGCCGGATGACGATGACCTCCGGCTCAAGGTAACCGGCGCTGGCGAACAGTTCCATCAGGTATTGCTTCATAAAGACCTCGCTTTCCGCAAAGCACCGCGCTAAACGTGCAGCGCGACGCTCCTGGCCAGATAATACTTGCTGACTGACAGCTCAGACCGGTCGGACATGTTGAGCAGCTCCCGGACGTAGCTG
>DVMR01000036.1 GCA_018714845.1 Candidatus Ventrousia excrementavium | reverse complement strand
GTCTGACGAGGGCTTTGCCTATGTGTACCGCGAAATCAAGCAGGATGTGCACCTCAGCTCGATTGCCGGCGGAACCGACATCAACGGCTGTTTTGCCACAGGTATTCCCATCCTGCCTGTTTATTCGGGAGAGCTGCAGCGCCCCGGCCTGGGCATGAGAATCGAGTGCTATGACGATGCCGGCCATCCTGTGCGCGACCAGCAGGGCGAACTGGTGTGCGAAAAGCCGGCTCCGCCCATGCCCCTGTACTTCTGGAACGACCCTGACGGCAAACGCTATCATGACGCATATTTTGACGTCTATCCCGGCGTATGGCGGCACGGCGATTATGTGCTGTTCCACTCGGACACTGGCGGCATCACCTTCTACGGCCGGTCGGATTCGGTGCTCAAGCCCTCGGGCGTCCGCATCGGCACGGCCGAGATTTACAACCAGGTGGCCAAGGTCCCCGGCGTTGTCGACAGCCTGGCCATTGGCCAGAATTATCATGACGACCAGCGCATCATTCTGTTTGTTCAGCTGCAGGATGGCATGACGCTAGACGCGCAGAAGCAGAAGGAAATCCGCGACATTCTGCGGCACGAGGCGTCGCCCCGCCATGTCCCGGCGCTTATGTTCCAGGTGGCTGATATTCCACGCACTATGAACGGCAAGAAGGTCGAGTCGGCTGTGACTAACATGGTCAACGGCCGCAGCGTGACCAACCGCGACGCGCTGGAAAACCCGGGCAGTCTGGATATCTATGAGGCGCTGCTGCCTGAACTGCAAAAGTAGGAGGCCTTTGTGATGGAAGCAAGATTTGAACTCAACCGCGAGCGCCTGCTCAAAACCTTTTTCGAGCTGGTTACCATTGACAGCGAATCGGGCAGCGAGGGCGGCGTCACCGAATATCTGCAAAAGTGGTTTACAGACCACGGTTATCAGACTGTGCGCGACGAGGCGGGGAAAACCTGCGGCAGCACAGGTGATAATCTTCTGGTGCATATTGCCGGCACCATGCCCGGCGAAGCCATCTGCTTTAATGCCCATCAGGACACCGTCAAGCCGGGCCGCGGCATCAGGCCGCGGCTCGAGGGCGACTGCGTTGTAAGCGGCGGCGACACCATTCTGGCGTCAGACGACAAGGCGGGCATCGCCATGCTGCTTGAGCTGCTCGAACGCTTGCGCGAGCTGCAGATTCCCCACCGCGAGCTGTATTACCTGTTTACTATCGGCGAAGAGGTCGGCATGCTGGGCGCCAAGGCCTTTGACCCTGCGCTCATGCCGTGCAAAAGCTTCTTTGCCATTGACGGAACCGGCCGGCCGGGCGGCATCTGTGTTTCAGGGCCTGCGGCTGTGGCCATGCGCGCTGACTTCCACGGCAGGCCTGCCCATGCCGGCATTGAGCCGGAAAAAGGGGCTTCGGCCATTTTAATGCTGGCTGAAGCGCTGCGCAATGCGCCGTTTGGCCGCATCGATGAAGAAACAACATCCAATGTCGGCCTGATTGGCGGCGGAGCGGCCAACAATATTGTCGCAGAAAGCGCGTGGTTTACGGCAGAGGCCCGGTCTCGGAACGAGGAAAAACTGCAAAAACAGGTCGACGCTGTGCGCGCTGCCTGTCAGCAGGCCGCAGAAAAGCTGGGAGGAACTGTCGATTTTCAGGTCGATCACACCTATCCGGCTTATTATCAGAAAGAGGACTGGTTTATTTTCCGCTGCTGCGAGCAGGCCTACCGCAAAGAGGGCATCACACCCCGCCTGGTCAAGGCGGGCGGCGGCGGGGACGCCAACGTCCTGACGAGCAAGGGCTACCAGTGCGGCGGTATTTCGGCGGGGATTTACAACTGTCACAGCTGCAATGAGTACCTGGATCTCAATGACTTCGAGCAGGCCTACCGCGTTGTCATGCGCATGATGACCGACCCCATGGAGGACTGAAGGAATGGACTTTGAAGCGCTGCTGAACATCCGCCAGAGCTGCCGCAGCTTCAGCGGTCAGCCGCTGCCGCACGATGAGATCGAGGCATGCCTTGAGGCGGCACGGCTGGCGCCCAGTGCCTGCAATGCGCAGCCCTATCACCTGACTGTCTGTACCGGCGCGCTCGGCGAACAGGTCGGCGCCTGTACGCGGGGAATGGGCATGAACAAGTTCACCGAGCAGGTGCCCTGCTTTGTCGTGTTTGTCGAGCAGAGCTACAATATGACCGCCGCGATGGGCAGCCGCGTCAAGGCTCAGGATTATCGCAGCGTTGATATCGGCATCGCCGCGGCACAGTTGACGCTGGCCGCTGCGGCGCGGGGTGTGGCCAGCTGTATTCTCGGATGGTTTGACGAGAAAAAGCTGCAGGCTCTGTTGGGCACCAAGGAACGAATCCGGCTGGTCGTTGCGCTGGGATACGCGTCCGAGGGCTACCCTGTTCGCCCCAAAAAACGCAAGAGCATGAGCGAGCTGGCTGACTTTCGCGAATAGGCAAATAAAAGGCGCAGAAGAAACGCCGGTGCATCATGCACCGGCGTTTTTGCATCTTTATAGGTTGTCAGTGCTGCTTTGCTGTGCCGAAGGACAGGCGATTTCGACCAGCTGTTCAATCACCTTGTGCAGCAGCTGCGCACGGTCAGTATCAGCAGCCTTGTAATAGACCTCTTTGCCGTCTCTGCGGCTGACAATCAGCCCGCCGGATTTCAGCTGCTTCAGGTGGTGGGAGACCGCCGGACTGCTCATGTCCACCATTGAGGAAAGGTTGATGACACATTCTTCGCAGTGGCACAGCAGCCAGAAAATGCGGATGCGGCTCCCGTCACCCAGCTGCTTGAAGATGTCGGCGACCGTCTGAAATTCACTTACACTGGGCATGTGGTCCAGTTGGTGCTCAATGGCCTGTCCATGGTCATGGGGCAGCGGCGTGTTTGGCATCGTATTCACTCCCTTTTTTTATTATTTTACCATATTACGCAGGATTGTAAAACCCCTGTACAGATTTGTGGAATACATAAAAAATTTGCCGACGCCCCTTGACAGAAGAGGCGAGGTGGTGTATACTGTTCTTGTTAAATTAAATAATTGCTTAATTGTTATTTTAATGCATTTGAGAGGAGAGCTTGTGATGAAAAAGACTTACAAGATTGACGTGGACTGCGCCAACTGTGCCAACAAAATGGAACAGGCCGCCCGGCAGACTGCCGGTGTTGCCGATGCTACAGTGAATTTTATGACGCTTAAAATGATTGTGGAGTTTGAAGAAGGACAGGACCCCAAAGCAGTGATGGAGCAGGTCCGTAAAAACTGTAAAAAGGTTGAGAGTGACTGCGAAGTCTACCTCTGATTGCACCGCAGCAAGCGCCCTTGTACAGCACCGTGCAGCTGAAAGGGCGCTTTGTTTTCCATAATGATTTAATAAATAAGCAATATTCAAATATATTGGCAAAGTACCGGACAGTGCAGTTCCGACCGCGCGGAGAGGATGGCTCGCGGTGCATCTGCGCTGCCTCGCTTGAGGAGGGGTTGTTGTGAGCAAAAAACAAAAAAACATGCTGGTCCGCATTCTGGCAGCAGCGGTCCTGCTGATTGTCCTGAATCTGGTACCCGTGTCGGGCTGGCCGCGGTTTGCCCTGTACCTGGTGCCGTATCTGGTCATTGGTTATGATATTCTGCTCAAAGCGCTGAAAGGCATAAAAAACCGCCAGGTTTTTGACGAAAACTTTCTGATGGCGGTCGCCACAGTGGGCGCCATCGCGTTGGCGCTGTACGAGCAGAGCGGCGACTATACCGAGGCCATCGCCGTCATGCTGTTTTATCAGATTGGCGAATGGTTCCAGAGCTATGCTGTTGGAAAAAGCCGCCGCAATATCAGCGACTTGATGGATATTCGGCCCGATTATGCAAATATTGAGCGAGACGGCAGGCTGGAGCAAATCGACCCGGACGAGGTTGGCATTGGCAGTATCATTGTGGTGCAGCCGGGTGAAAAAGTGCCGATTGACGGCATTGTAATTGAGGGCGATTCCACCCTTAACACCAGCGCGCTCACCGGCGAGAGCCTGCCGCGTGAAGCCAGGCCCGGCGATGAGATTATCAGCGGCTGTATCAATATGACCGGTGTGCTCAAGATTCAGACGACCCGGGAGTTCGGCGAATCGACGGTCTCAAAAATTCTCGATTTGGTCGAAAATGCCAGCTCGCGCAAGTCCAAATCAGAGGCCTTTATCTCAAAGTTCGCCCGCGTTTACACGCCCGCAGTGTGCGGAAGCGCCGTAGCACTGGCCATTCTGCCGCCGTTGGTCCGCCTGTTTGGGCTTGGTTTGCCCGCGGACTGGGCGGCCTGGATTTACCGGGCGCTGACCTTCCTTGTGGCCAGCTGCCCCTGCGCGCTTGTCATCAGTATCCCGCTGAGCTTTTTTGCGGGCATCGGCGGGGCCAGCAAGGCGGGCGTGCTCGTCAAAGGCTCCAATTACCTTGAGACGCTATCTCAGACCAAAATCGTTGTTTTTGACAAGACCGGCACCCTGACGCAAGGTGTTTTTGAGGTCAGCGGTATTCATCATAACGAGATGGAAAACGCCAGACTGCTGGAGTATGCGGCGCTGGCAGAAAGCGCTTCGTCTCACCCCATCAGCAAAAGCCTGCAAAAGGCGTACGGCAAAGAGCTTGACCGGTCGCGCGTCAGCGATATTCAGGAAATCAGCGGCAACGGCGTTATCGCCAAAGTGGACGGCATTGAGGTTGCAGCAGGCAATGACAAGCTGATGGACCGCCTGGGCATTGCGTATATCCCCTGCCACAGCATCGGCACCATCATCCATATGGCTGTGGACGGGCAGTATGCCGGCCATATCGTCATTTCAGACGTTGTCAAGCCGCACGCCAAAGACGCTGTTCAGGCGCTCAAGGCAGCGGGGGTGCGTAAAACGGTCATGCTGACCGGCGACCGGCGCGAGGTCGCGCAGCAGGTGGCCGAAGGCCTGGGCATCGATCAGGTGTACAGCGAACTGCTGCCGGCCGACAAGGTCGAGAAAGTCGAAGAACTGCTCAGCCTCAAGCCAGAAAAGGCAAAACTGGCCTTTGTGGGCGACGGTATCAATGACGCGCCCGTGCTCGGCCGCGCTGACATCGGCATTGCCATGGGTGCCATGGGCTCGGATGCGGCAATCGAAGCGGCGGATGTCGTTTTGATGGACGACGACCCCATGCAGATTTCCAAAGCCATCCGCATTTCGCGCAAGTGCCTGGGCATTGTATACCAGAACATTGTTTTTGCCATTGGCATCAAGCTGGCCTGTCTGCTGCTGGTCGCCCTGGGACTGGCCAATATGTGGCTGGCTATCTTCGCCGATGTGGGCGTCATGATTCTGGCGGTGCTCAATGCCATTCGGGCCATGTTCGTTAAAAAAGTATAAGCGCGTCTGTCATTGCACAGCATGCTGAAGCAGACGGGACAGCAGCTGGTGCTGTTCGGACAGACACACACAGTAATAGGTCACATGGGCGTCAGGGTCAGAAATGGGAATGCAGACGCGGTTTTCCGGCATTCCGTCGCGCTTTAAAGAAAGGTCAGAGGTAAAAAAGGGCAGCGCAGACATTCTGGTCAGCTCATCAAAAGCGGCGGGTTCGTCCTGTGTTAAAAAGAGGGCCTGCGGCATGTTTTTCCGCGCGCGCCCGTACCAGAACCCGATGTGGGCGAGCAGAAGCATGCTTTCGCCGTCCAGGTCGGCAAAGCGCAGGACTTTTGCACTGGACAGGGGATGCGCCGGCGGAAGGGAGAAGTACAGATGCTCTTCTGTCAGCTGGATGCAAAGCAGTGCAGGGTCATCGACTGGCTCAGGCATAACAATGAGCTGATAGGCCCTGCTGTGCAGCCCGTCGAGCAGGGCACCACAGTCCTGCATTTCTGAAGAAACCGCCATGCCGGGGTAGAGCTCGGTGAGTCGGGGAACAATCTCCCACAGCGGCGCCGGCGCGCAGGAGCCGACAGAAATCGTGTGCCGGCTGCGGTCAAAAGCCCTTACCTGCCGGGTCAGCTCGCCGGCCTGCTAGACGACTCGGCGGGCGTATTCCACGGCCAGCTGGCCTGTCGCGTTCAGACTGACCCTGTTTTTCTGGCGGTCAAACAAAGAAACCCGCAGTTCGTCCTCCAGCTTCTGCATGGATCGGCTCAAAGCAGGCTGTGAAAGGTGAATGTGCTCAGCAGCAGCGGACAGGGTGCCATATTTTTCCACCGCCAGCAGGTTTTCGAGCTGACTCAGTTCAATCATGCCAAATGCCTCCTTTCAGTATGCGTTTATATTATACCACACTGCGCAATGAGCATTGTACTTTTCAGGGGAAAAATCTTATAATAGTTTCAGAAAACAATTCTGACAGGAGGAAGCAGCATGGAAAAAGTAATTTTAAATAATGGAATAGAGATGCCGCTGGAAGGCTTTGGTGTTTTTCAGGTCCCGGATCCGGCCCAGTGTGAGCAGGCCGTATTGGACGCTATCGCGGCCGGATACCGTCTGATTGACACAGCGGCAGCCTATATGAATGAAAAGGCTGTGGGCGCGGCTATCGCCAAGTGCGGCGTGCCCCGGGACGAGCTGTTTATCACCACAAAGCTGTGGGTACAGGACGCGAGCTATGAAGGAGCCAAAAAGGCCATTGAAACTTCGCTTCAGAATTTGGGGCTGGACTATATTGACCTCTACCTGGTTCATCAGCCCATGGGCGATTATATCGGCGCCTACCGCGCCATGGAAGAGGCGTACAAGGCGGGAAAACTGCGGGCCATTGGCGTGTGCAACTTTTACCCGAACCGGCTGGCCGACCTGTGCGAGACCGTCAGCGTCCGTCCGGCAGTCAATCAGGTTGAGCTGCACCCCTTCTTCCAGCAGGAAGGCGCTCTGGCGCTGATGAAGGAGTACGGCGTTTGCCCCGAGGCGTGGGGACCCTTTGCCGAGGGCAAGCACGGCATTTTCACACATCCTGTTCTGACATCCATCGGCCAGAAATACGGCAAGAGCGCCGCGCAGGTGGCACTGCGCTGGAATGTGCAGCGCGGCGTTGTCGTCATTCCGAAATCCGTCCATAAAGAGCGCATGGAACAGAATATTGACATCTGGAACTTCGAGCTCAGCGGAGAGGACATGGCCGAGATTACAAAGCTCGACTTGGGGCACAGTGAAATTGTCGACCACAGCGACCCCAAGTTCGTCCAGATGCTTCATCAGATGAAGATTCACGAGTAAAATCGGCAAAACCGGATAAAAGACCGGGAGCTGGTTAAATATGTCCGGCAGGCACGCCGGATAAAAGAAAGCGGCAGTCTTTTAGACTGCCGCTTTTTATATCGGTTTTTTGTTATGGCCGCTCGACAACGTAGGTGACGACCCAGGGATCGTCAATGAACACATAGCTGATTGGCAGAACCGACATGGCAAAGCCATCCTCGACGGCGCAGACCGGCTTTCCGTTCAGCGTCCCGACCGTCTGGCCGGCTTTCAAAGTTTCGCCGCGCTGGACCTGCGGTACCCACAGCCCTGACTCGGGGACACAGATATCGAGCAGGGGACCGTAAAAAGTGGGACAAAGTGTATTTTCGCGCCCTTCAATGATGCCGATGCGGGTCAGGAAAGACAACAGCCCGGTCACGGCCTGCTCAGCGACAACAGGGTTGACCGCTCCGCTCGACGGACCGGAGGGCAGCTCGATGATAATGGCGGCCTGTCCGCGGTGGCGGCATGAGTCGGTGAACAACTGACCTGCCGTTCCGCCTGACTGCACGGCGATTGGCATGGCGATTTGCTCGGCCAGCGCGCGGGCCGGCTGCGATTCATCATAAATACCCAGCAGATAAGGCAGTCTGTGCTGACCGCAGCAGTGCAGGTCAATGAGGTAGTCGGCGTCCGCTGTTTCGTGCCACACGGCATCAGCAGTGCGGTGCGACAGGCTGCCCTGTGCGCTGCCGGGGAAAATGCGGTTGAGGTCCTCGCTGTCAAAAGGAGAACGCCGCTGCAGGCAGTGGGTAGCCGTCGGATTGCAACGTGGCAGGATTTTGACGCTGCCCTTGAGGGGCGGATTATGCGTGAAATATTCGATCAGCTGCTCTGCAACGTAAACACCGGTCACTTCGCCGCCGTGAATGCCCGCGGTGAAGACGACGCGGGGCGACCCGCTGCCAAACTCATAGATGTCCAGGGTTGAAGTGACTCCTGACTCCTGAATGGTTAAGCTTCTCATATTAACCTCCGATTGTTTCTCATCAGATTTTATGGTACACTATAGAAAACAGATAAAGGCGGGCTTTGCGTGACTGCTTACATTTTCAGAAAGATTCTGCTGCACGGCTGCGTCAGCGCGGCGCTGTGCGTACTGCTCGGCCTGTTTTCTCGGGGCGGGCGGCTGTATGCCGGCTTTGGAGCCGCCTTTTTGGGGGCGGCCTATCTGCTTGCGGCCTGGCTGCGCTGGCTCAAGGCAGGTGGGACGGATCTTCTGCGCCTGCTGCGGCGCAGAGAGGTGCAGCAGGTCCCGTATTTTCACCAGCGCGATAAGCTGAAGACGCCCGGCGTTTGGCCGGGCAGGGGGAAGTTTCCCTATGAAGACAGCCTGGACAGTGAACGGCAGCAGCGCGAAAGTGGCCTGCCGCCGCGCTCCCGTCTTCAGGGCGACGCCGCGGCCTTTGGCGTGTGCGGCCTGGCGCTGCTGGCAGTATCGCTTTTTATTTAATCAACGCAGACCGCCCGCGGGATTATGGCCCCGCGGGCGGCTTTTTGTTATAAATCGATAGTGCGTGCCCGTGTCTGAAGCTCGATGCCGGTAAAGGATGTATGCGCTGCGCGGTAGCCGCGCGTCGACGCATCACGCAGGTAGCGGAAAACAACGGCATGTGCCTGACCATCGATGTCACAGACATCGACGCCCTGGGCATAGCGTTTGCCGTGCGCCTCGTCCAAAGGCATCAGGTCCTCGCGGCAACGCAGGACATTGACAGACATAAACCGGTCAAAGGCCGGACTGTTGATGAAGCCGCCGGCCACATAGTCGGGGGTGACGTAAGTCGGGCTTTTGCCGCTGTCATCACCGGCCAGCGTAAAGACGCCGGTGGAAAGGTCCAGACTGTCGCCCTCGTGGATGGCGTGCAGCAGCACATGGTCATAGCAGCCAGGCGCGGTTCGGACGGCATTGCGGCAGTCGGCGACATAGACGCCGGCGCCGCCCAGCACAGTCACCGAATCCCCGTGCACCACCATGGCCGTGTCTTCGGAGACGCCGAAGCCGACGCGCACGCCCTCGGGGTTGAGCATACAGGCCTCGATGAGACGGAGCAGGCGGGGACGGTAATTGAAGTGCTGGTCAACAATGCCTTGGGTGAAGAAGCCGAGGCCCTGCGTGATGATAAGCGGATTGATGGGGTCATCACTGGCACAAATCTCGTCGTACTGGTCGTAATTAAACAGGGTCTGACGGCCGAGTACAGCGCGGTTGGTACCGTCGCCAATCATGACGTGACTCATGATGGCGGCTCCCGCGCTCGAGCCGCCGATAGCGCCGCCGGAGCGGTAAATTTCGTGCAGCAGCTCGAGGGCACGGGTCGGGGTGCCGTCGGGGCGCAAAAAGCATTTGGCGGTGTAATACTGGTCGCCGCCCGTAAACCACGCGCCGCGCACGCCCTCAAACAGCGCGGGCAGGCAGGGATGGTCGCCGTTCAAGGCATTAAAGCCCCGCTCATCGCGCACGTCGGGATCGTACAGGGGGATGAGGACCACATTTTCAGGAGCAACACCCATGCGGGCGAAGTCCTTTTGGTATTCGCGAAAGGTCTCGTCCGGTCCATCACCCGAAGCGGATACAATGAGGGCAAACCTGTGCTGCGGACCGCCAGCCGCCTCGATCAACGCCTTGAGCATCCGGTCAAAATGATGGGTGGTGGCGCCGCCCGCGATAAACAATGTTCCGGTTTCCATAAGCAAGACTCCTTTTGTCAGCGTGCAAGCTCACGCTGGTACTGCTCGAGCTCGGGCTCGTTGGCCCAGATGAAGTGATGGGGCGCAATCTCGGACCAGAAGGGAGCATTTTTGCTGTAGTCGTGCTGCGAGGGATCGTATACGATGACCTGCTTGCCGCGCTCGAGATCAGGGTCGGGAATGGGGGCGGACTGCAAAAGCGAGCGGGTGTAGGGGTGCAGCGGGTGTGCAAACAGCTCTTCAGCTTCGCTCAGCTCGACGATGCGGCCCTTGTACATGACAGCGATGCGGTCAGAAAAATACCGGACAACGCTCAGATCATGTGCAATGAACAGATAGGTCAGGTTCTTGTCTTTTTTGAGCTGGTTCATCAGGTTGATGACCTGTGCGCGGATGGACACGTCGAGGGCCGAGATGGGCTCGTCGGCGATGACCAGCTGAGGCACAACAATGAGGCTGCGCGCAATGCCGATACGCTGGCGCTGTCCGCCGGAAAACTCGTGGGGGAAGCGTGTGGCGTATTCGTCAAGCAGGCCGACACTGTGCATGGCGTCCGACACCTTTTTGAGCCGCTCGGCCTCGTTTTTGAACAGATGGAAATTATAAAGGCCCTCTGAAATAATGTAGTCGACTTTGGCGCGCTCGTTGAGCGACGCCATGGGGTCCTGGAAAATCATCTGGACCTTTTGCCGGTATTCGGTCAACTCTTTACGCGGCAGCTTGTGGTTGATTTTCTTGCCCTCGTAAAAGATATCGCCGGCGTTGGTGTGGCAAATTTTCATGATGGCCTTACCAATGGTCGTTTTGCCGCTGCCCGACTCGCCGACCAGCGAAAAGGTTTCGCCGGGGTAGATGTCAAAGCTGGCATCCTTGACGGCACTGAACTCGCGGCGGCCGAGCTTGAAGTTGACGGTCAGGCCGCGCACGCTGAGCAGCGGGTCACCGGTGTGCGGAGCCTTGACCAGAACCGGTTCGGGCGGCTCGGGCATTTCAGCCAACTGACGGCGGTAGCCGGCCGCCTTTTCGTGCAGCAGCCAGGTCTTGGCCCAGTGGGTCTCACTGACCTGGAAAAAGGGCGGCTCAAGTTCAAAATCAATCTTCATGGCATGCGGATTGCGGGGGGCAAAGGCGTCGCCCTTAATCTCGTGATACAGGTTGGGGGGCGAGCCCTTGATGGAATGCAGGGCCCGGTCGCGTCCGCTCAGCTGCGGAAGCGATTCGAGCAGGGCTTTGGTATAGGGGTGCTGCGGGTCCTTGAAGATTTCCCGCACCAGCCCGTACTCAATAATCTGGCCGGCATACATGACAGACACGCGGTCAGCCACGTTGGCGACGACGCCGAGGTCATGAGTGATGTAAACGACCGACATGCCCAGTTCCTTTTGCAGCTGGCGGATGAGCTGCAAAATCTGCGCCTGTACCGTGACGTCGAGCGCGGTTGTCGGCTCGTCACAGATGAGGATTTTGGGGCGGCAGGCGATGGCCGTCGCGATGACAACGCGCTGACGCATACCGCCGGAAAACTCGTGCGGATACTGCTTGTAGCGCACCTCGGGGTTGTCGATGCCCACCATGTCGAGCAGGCGGACGGCCTCTTTGGCGGCCTCTTCCTTGTCGGTGCCGAAATGCCAGGTAATGACCTCGCGAATCTGCTCGCCAACCGTTTTGACCGGGTTGAGCGATGTCATGGGATTCTGAAAGACCATGGCAATTTTTTTGCCGCGGATCTGCAGCCATTCCTTTTCGGTTTTCAGCTTGGCAAGGTCCTGGCCCTCAAACAACAGGCTACCGCCTGAGATATAGCCGTTTTTGTCAAGCATACCCAAAAACGATTTGGTAAAGACGCTTTTTCCGCTGCCCGACTCGCCGACAATGGCCAGCGTTTCATTGGAATAAAGCTCTATGGATGCCTTGTGCACAGCGGTCAGCACGCGGCCGCGCAGATTGAACTGAATCTCAAGGTCGCGGGCTTCAAATATCTTTTCTCGCATCTCCCGCGCCTCCTTACACATGGTTTTTGGGGTCGGACGCATCGGCAAACCGGTTGCCGATGATGTAGAACGAAACGGTGATGATGCACAGAATCGCCGTCGGACACAGCATCTGGAAAGGATAGACGGTAAACGAGCTGCGGCTCTGGTTGACCAGGTTGCCCAGCGTCACCCATTCCGAGGGGATGCCCAGCCCGATAAAGCTGAGGAAGACCTCAGAGCCGATGGAGGACGGGATGGTCAGCGCCGCGTCCATGATAATCAGGCTCATGATGTGAGGGACGATGTTGCGCGAGATGATGCGGCGCATCGGGGTTTTGAGGCAGCGGGAGGCGACGTTGTAGTCGGCCTCGCGCAGCGCCAGAATGCGGTTGCGGAACCAGCGCGCCTCGGTAATCCATCCGCTCGACACCAGTGCGATGATAATGGTCCAGAAGCCCGGGCGGATGATATAGGCGATGAGCACCAGGTAAATGGTCGAAGGGATGTTGGTAATGGTATTGTAAATGCCGAAGAACAGAGGATCCAACCGCTTGTTGTAACCCCAGATTGAGCCGAGAATGACACCGATGCCGACCTGCATGACGGCGACGACCGCGGCCAGGATAAAGGATGTGCGCGTGCCGTACCAGACACGGGCCCAGATGTCGCGGTCCACGCCGTCAGTGCCGAAGGGGTGCTCGGCACTGATGGGCAGGTTCCAGTCGCTGGCCGACAGGGATACTGAATACGGGTCGATGTCAGAAATCATCGGATACAGGAAGGTGAATGCGACCAGCAGCGTGACGACAATCAGCATGACGCGGATGAGCGGACTTTTTAAAAAGGTCCGCAGCGTCGAGCGCCAGTAGGAGTAGTTGGAAAATCCGACCTCTTCGGCCGTCTGCTCGTTGAATTCGGCTGCTGTAAACAGCTCGTCGGGCAGATCGTTATACTGGATGCCAGTGGATTCATTCATACCGCGTCACCTCACTGCGGGTCGGCTGTCAACTTGATTCTCGGGTCGACGAATGAAACAAAGATGTCGCCCAAAAATACGCCGAAAACTGACAGCGTCGAGAATATGAGCACCAGGACCTGCACCAGGTTGTTGTCCAGTGCGCGGATGGACTGGATGAGCAGCCCGCCCATGCCGGGAACCGAGTACAGGCTTTCGGTAATGAGGCCGCCCGAAATCAACAGCAGAATGTCGGACGGAAAGTTGATGGCAATAGGCACAATGGCGTTGCGGAAAACATGGCGCACCATGATGTAGTTCTGCGACAGTCCTTTGGCCCGCGCAAACTTGATGTAGTCGCGGTTTTCCTCGTCCACGATGTAGCGCCGCAGCCAGATGGCCGTGCCGGCAATCGAGCTGAGGGACAGCGAGATGACGGGCAAAATCCACGACAGCGGCTGGTCCATGTAAAACATCATGGGCAAATCAAGCAGTTTGGACAGGCCGACCTGAACAAAAAACAGGATGATGATGGATGGGATTGAGCGGATGGCGATGACATAAGCGGTACCCAGGTGATCGACCAGCCGTCCTTTGTACCGCGCCATGGCCACGCCCAGGGAAAGTCCTGCGGCATAACTCAAAATCAGGCTGAACACATTGAGCAGTACGGTATACTTGATTTTATCGCCAAGAACCTCTGTGATGGGCGATTTGGGATAAACGGTAATCGAGCGCCCCAGGTCGCCGTGAAACAGCTTGACGACGAAGTTTTTGAGCTGGACCAGCGTCGGGTCCAAAACACCGATGCTGCGCAGATATGCATTGCGCTCGGTCTCGGTCATTTCTTTATACTCTTCCTTGGAAAAGTATCCTGTGGTCGGCATGAAGCGAAGCAGGGTAAACACGACGAGCACCACAAGAACAATGGTGACCAGAGCCTGCCCCAGCTTGGAAAGATAATAGCGTCCCATAAAATCACCTGCCTGTAGCAATTATGAGCGAACATGCCGGGGGGAGAATTATTGGTTGAGCTCTGCAATCTCCTGCTCGTGGGCCTGGCGCAGCTGCTCGTGCTGCTCGGTCGTCACCGGCGCTTCCTGAACAAGCGCGCCTTTGTACTTATAGCCCGACATGCCGAACGCGCTCTGCGGCATTGTATATGGCACAAGACGTGTCATGCGGAAAACACCGCCTGTTGTGACGTAAGGCACGATGTAGGCGTTGTCGAGCATCCACGCTTCGGCCTCGGAATACTTGGTATAACGCTCTTTGGTCTCGAAAGTGTTCATGGCCTCTTCAATCATGGCGTCGTACTCGGGCACGCTGTACTGACTGTCACAGATATCATAATCCGTGGTCAGGCGGTTGAGGTTGGCCGACGGATCGCCGTAGCGGAAGCCGAAGCTGTCGTCCACCAGGTCCCAGTTGCCCAGAGCCCAGACTTCGTCGCTGAAGCTGTTGTTGGCATAGCCCAGAATGACGTTGACGTTTTCCTTGCCCAGATAGGTCTCGAGCATTTCCTTGGCAAGCAGGGATTTTTTCATTTCATTTTCCGAGCTGCCGGATGTATACAGAATGTCGATGGGCAGCTTGCCGTCGACCTCGAACTCGGTGATAGGCAGGCGGTCGACATTGGTCGGGGTGACGCCCTTCAGCGTGACGCCGTCAGCCTCGCACAGTTCTTCGATGGCGGCCTGCATGTACTTCTGCGCTTCCTCAGGTTGGAAGGGATTGGTCTCTTTATAAGGCTTAAGTGCGGGATAATCGGTGTAGTCTACGCCGTCTTCGTCAAACATGGCGTTTTCGGGCAGCAGGGTGTAGCGGGTGAACTCTTCGGGGTCATTGGGCTGCCACATGGCCGACAAAGTGACGCGGTCAAAGGCATAATAGAGTGCTTTGCGGAAGTTGAGGTTGTCAATAGCCATGTCGAACTCGGGGTTGGGGCTGGCAAAATTGTAGTAGAACCACATCGAGCCGACGCCCTTGTCCTGCAGATAGATGTACTTTTCATAATCCGTGCCGCGCACACTGTTGAGCGTGTCGACATTGCTCAGCGACACCTCGTCAATATCGCCGCGCTGGAAAAGCTCAATGTTGGAAACACTGTCCGAGACGCGCTCGAGCTGAATGGCCTTGAGCGTGATGTTTTCTTTGTCCCAGTAGTGCTCGTTCTGGGTCATGACAATCATCTTGTCGCGGTCCCATGTTGACAGATAATAGCCGCCGCAGTACAGCAGATTTTCCTTGGTAGTGCCGAAATCCTCGCCGACCAAGTCAAGGAACTCCTGTTCGACCGGAAGAAACATCTCAAGGGTCAGGTAAGAAAGAAAGTACGGGGTGGGGCCGGTCAGGCGGTATTCGAGGGTGTAGTCATCGACGGCGACAACGCCGACGCGCTCTTCAAACTGTGCGACGACGTCTTCGCGGGCCACGTCGGTCACTGTGCCCTCATCGATGTCAATCAGGTCGTAATAGTAATCAGACAATCCTTCGATGACGCCGCGGATGGTGCTGAAGTTGGTGGCGCTGGTCATGGGGTCAGCGACATAACGCATGGCGTCGACAAAGCTCTGGGCCGTGATTTCATACTCGGTCTGCGCGCCGGTGGAATCGACCCAGTACTGCCCCTGGCGCAGATTGAAGGTCCATACCGACATGTCCTCGTTTGTGGACCAGTCTTCGGCCAGGGCCGGCGTATAGCGGCCGTAGCGGTCGGTTTCAATGAGCCCCTCAAACAGATTGGCAACATACTCGTAATATGTTGTGCCTTCAACGGTGAAGGGGTTGAGGGATGCGATGCTGTTGGAAAAGGTGGTTTTGAACGTGTCCAGGTATGCAGTTTCTCCGCCGCCGCTGCTGCAGCCAGTCAAAGAACCCAGACAGAGCAAAAGGGCCATAATCAATGCGAACGACTTTTTCATAACGGTCACCTCATCAGTTTTTTGAAGTGCGGGGGCGCATATGGATTTTATTCAGAACATTCGCCAAAAATATAACGGCCTTACGGCAAAGCAGCGCGCAATTACAGACTACCTGATGACGCACCCCGAGGATGCCTGTTACGCATCGCTCAAAGAAATCAGCGTTCGGACGCACTCATCTGAAGTTTCGGTGCTGCGGACCTGCTCGGCTCTCGGTTTTGACGGCTATGCACAGCTCAAGGAAGCCTTTCGCAGGCACTGGCGGCCGGCGGGGCAGGGCAGTCTGCCGCTGCCCGGGATGGCAAGCTTTGCTGAGGCTGATGAGCAGGTGCGTGTGCTCGGACAGATCGGATACGATGAAAGCGCTGCGCTGACACAGTTTTTGAACAGCATTGACCCGGAAGAGCTGTTTGAAGAGGCACGTGACCTGCTGCGCGCCGACGAGGTTGTCATCTTTGGGCACGACGTGTCCAAGGTGTTTGCCGACTATTTTTTTCACCGCCTGACTTTTCTGAGAATCCAGGCATCGAGCGTACTTGTGGGCGACGGGAGTACAACACAGTCCATTCTGGGCCGGCTGCGACAGGGAGACCATGCTATTTTCCTCTCCTTCCCGCCGTACTATCTGCCTGTCGGCGGGGCTGCGCGTCTGGCCGCACAGCAGGGGGCAAAAGTGACAGTGATCACCGACAGCGCTTCATCGCCCGCTGTGTTTGAGTCGTGCCGCTGCTTTTTATGCAGCACGAGCACACGATTTTTCTACAATTCCCATACGCTCGTCGCTGTGCTCATCAATCTGATTGCGTCGTGCGCGGCCATGGAGATGGGGCCACGCTTTGACGAGATTGTGCGCGAAGAACGCGCTATGGAAAACTTTATGCAGGATACGGCGGGGACAGTCCGCTGAGGCAAAGGAGGCGCAGCGATGATTAAGCTGCTCAAGAACGCCGATTTGTACACCCCCGAGCATGTGGGGATTTGCGATATCTTGCTGGCAGGAAGCCGCATTATGACCATTGGACCGCAGGCGCGAATTTATGAGGGATTGCCGGGCGTCGAGGCCTTTGATCTGGAGAACGCTGTAACAGTACCCGGGCTGGTTGACCTGCACGTCCATATCACTGGCGGGGGCGGAGAACAGGGGCCGTCATCGCGTGTGCCGGAGATTACGCTGACGCAGCTGACCTTGAACGGCGTGACGACAGCCCTTGGCCTGCTGGGCACTGATGGTGTCACCCGCAGCCAGGAAAACCTGCTGGCCAAATGCCGTGCTTTGAATGACGAGGGGCTGACCTGCCGGATGCTGGCCGGCGCATATCAGGTTCCTTCGCCGACGCTGACCGGCAGTGTGACGCGCGACATCCTGGCTGTTGACCCTGTCGTTGGCGTCAAGGTCGCGCTGTCTGACCACCGCAGTTCGGCACCGTCAGTGCAGGAGCTGGTGCGTCTGAGCTGTGACACCCGGTTAGGTGGTATTTTGTCCGGCAAGCCGGGCATTGTTGTTGCACACATCGGGGAAGGGCCGGGAATGCTCGAGCCGATTTTTCAGGCGCTCGCGCAGTCGGATCTGCCGGCAAGAACCATTATCCCGACGCACTGTGAGCGCAGTGATGCGCTGACAGAACAGGCGGCTGCGCTGACGCGCCGCGGCGGATTTGCTGATTTTACTGCTGATGTTGACGGCAGCCGGGGCGGAACAGCACGGGTCTTGGCCCATGCAAAACGCTGCGGCGCTGTGATGGAGCAGGTGACAATGAGCAGTGATTCCTGCGGCAGCCTGCCAATTTACGACGAATCCGGAGCCTGTGTGGGCATGGACGTCAGCACACCGTCGACACTGCTGGACGAAGTGCGCCGCCTGGTCTGCGACCAGGGCTTTGCGCTCGAGCAGGCGCTGACTTTCGTCACGTCCAATCCCGCGAATGTCCTTGGAATGAGCGGTCAGAAGGGGTGTGTGCACCCGGGTGCGGACGCCGATCTGCTGGTGCTGGACAAAGAGTTCAGGGTACAGCATCTGTTCGCCGGCGGACGGCTCATGGTTCGCAGCGGAACCGCCGTGGTCAAGGGACGTTTCCAATAACAAAAAAACACCGCCAGGCAACTCCTGGCGGTGTAGTTATGTTCACTTTTAAATGCCAATACGGCTGGCAGCCGCAAGCTCTTTACGCAGAGCCCGCTCGACGCGGGGGCGGGCAACTTCCTGAAAATAGCGCATGATCTCCTTACGGGTGACAATACCGATAAATACGCCGCGGTCGTCGATGACGGGGACAAAGTTCTGGTTGAGAGCCACGGAAATCAGCTCTTCCATACTCGTGTCGGCTGTCACCGGCTCATTGTCCATACGGCGGGGCACCTGAGTGATAGGGACGTTTTCTGCCTCTTTCAGATTGAGGGAATACTGGTTTTTAATCGCCCAGAGCAGGTCCCCTTCGGTCAGGGTCCCGACGTACTCGCCGGCACGATTGATGATGGGAATGGCTGAATAGCGATGAAACTCCATTTTTTCCAGCGTCTGCCGCAGCGTAAAATCATCGTAAATATATGCGACATTGCTTTTGGGAGTTAAAAAACGAAGAACATTCATAAAACACATCCTTTTCAGGGTGGGGCATCAAGCGCGCTTTAAAGCGGGGCTGCCCGGCCGCGTCCGGGCGTGAGTGCTTTTTGCTCCGTACATTTTGCGAGCCGGCAAACACATATCAGCTGGATCGCACCTTTGAAAAATTAAAGAAAAGAAAGACAGAAAAGCGGGCGCCCGTTCAGCGCCGCCTTTTGAAAGAGGACTGGATCCTTTCAGTATTTTCATTATACCATGTTCCGGGCGCGAAGAACAGAGAAATCATTTGAATAATATGTTAAGTTTCAACAAGAAAGCGCTGCAGATGTCCCGGTGCTTTTGCAGTATTGATTGACGCTTTCTATATCATCGGCCGGCATTTTCAGAGTTTTCAATCAGATGGTCGAATGGGTGGCTGCTTGTTCCAAAGCCTGAAAAATGATATAATGCAGACAGAAAAAACCAAAAGGAGGGCATTTGCCATGAATAACAGCCAAGCCATGCTCGACCTGATTCGGACCCGCCGCAGTATCCGCAAATTCAAGCCGGATATGCTGCCCCGTGACGTGGTTGACCAGATCGCTGCGGCAGGCACCTATGCGCCGACCGCGCGCAACACGCAGTCGCCCATCATCGTCGCGGTGACCAATAAAGATGTGCGCGACCGCCTGTCCAAATGGAACGCCGAAGTCATCGGCTCTGAAAACGACCCGTTTTACGGCGCGCCCGTCGTGCTGGTTGTTCTGGCGGATAAGGCCTGCCCGAACCGTGTTTATGACGGCAGTCTGGTGATGGAAAATCTGATGCTGGCAGCCCATGCGCTGGGCGTGGGAAGCTGTTGGATTCACCGTGCGCGGGAGGTCTTTGAGCGCCCGGAAGCAAAAGAGCTTTTGAAATCGCTGGGCGTTGAGGGCGAGTATGAGGGCATCGGCAACTGCATTTTGGGCTATGTTGACGGTGAAGAACCCGAAGCGGCGCCCCGCAAGGAGAACTGGGTGTACCACATCGACTGAAAGCAAAAACAGCAGGAAAAATCCGTCCGCAGCCGCGGACGGATTTTTTTGTTATACACTTGGCAGGAAAAGACTGATTGTCTGCGCTCAGTCCTGCCCGATCAGGGACTCGACCTCGGCGATGTGCTTTGCCACGGTCTGCGGCGCAGGGCCGCCGATGACTGAGCGTCCGGCGACGCAAGTCAGAAGGTCGATGGCGTGATAGACGCCTTCGTCAAAGCCGGGGTGTACGGCATGGAATTCGTCGAGCGACAGCTCGTCGAGCGTTTTGCCACATGAGATGCAGTACCGCACCAGCTTGCCGGAAGCGGTGTAGGCGTCGCGGAAGGGCACACCCTTTTTGGTCAGAAAATCGGCGCAGTCGGTGGCGTTGATAAAGCCCTTTTGGGCGGCCCGCAGCATGTTCTGCTTGTTGACGGTCAGGGTGTCGAGCATGGGCGTGAAGACGTGCAGGCACTGCGCGACGGTGTCGAGCGCGTCGAACAGGCCTTCCTTGTCTTCCTGCATGTCTTTGTTATAGGCCTGGGGCAGCCCCTTCATCACGGTGAGAATACCCATCAGGCTGCCGTAAACACGGCCGGTCTTGCCGCGCACCAGCTCGGCAATGTCGGGATTTTTCTTTTGCGGCATGATGGATGAGCCGGTCGAATAGGCGTCGTCCAGCTCGAGAAACCCGAACTCGCTGGAGCACCACAGAATGATTTCCTCGGAAAAGCGGCTCAGGTGCATCATGATGAGGGACAGAGCGGCGCATGCCTCGACGACAAAATCGCGGTCTGAAACGCCGTCGATGCTGTTGCGCGAAATGGCGGAAAAGCCGAGCAGAGAGGCCGTCATTTCGCGGTCAATGGGGTAGGTCGTACCGCCCATGGCACCGCTGCCCAGCGGCATGACGTCCATGCGGCGCAGGCAGTCGGCAAGGCGGCTCTTGTCACGCAGGAACATCTCTGCATAGGCCATCACGGCATGTGCGTAAGTCGTCGGCTGCGCCCGCTGCAGATGGGTGTAGCCCGGCATGACGGTCTCGAGATGGGCGCGCGCCTGTTTACAGATTTGGGCGATCAGGCCGGTCAGCTGTCCGTCGATATCATGCAGTGCGTCACGCAGGTACATACGCAGGTCAACGGCAACCTGGTCGTTGCGGCTGCGCGCCGTGTGTAGGCGCTTGCCAGCCTCGCCGATGCGCTCGGTCAGCAGGGCCTCGATGCTCATGTGAATATCCTCACCGCTGGGGTCGAGGGTGATGGAGCCGTCCTCAAGCCCCGCTTTGATGTCCAGCAGTCCCTGGACAATCTTTTCGCCGTCTTCCGCGGGAATGATGCCAGTCGCGGCCAGCATTTTGGCGTGGGCTACTGAACCCGCAATGTCCTGCGCGTACATGCGGCGGTCGAAATGAAGCGAGGAGTTAAAGTCGTTGACAGCGCTGTCCAGCTCTTTGCTGAAGCGCCCGGACCACAGATTGCTCATATCAAAAGCTCCTTTGTGCAGGCAAGGCGGGGCAAAGCCCCGCCTTGCTGTATGATGATGAAAAAGCGCTTATTTCATATCGCCGCGCAGCATGGCATTGACGGCGATGGGCAGACCGAACAGATTGATAAAGCCGGCGGAATCGGCCTGGTTATAGTCGCTCTCGCCAAAGGAAGCCAGGCTTTCAGAATACAGCGAGCAGGGCGAGGTCGTGCCGGCGGGGATGATGTTGCCCTTGTACAGCTTGAGTTTGACGTCGCCGGTCACATACTCCTGCGTGCTGTCGACAAAGGCGGTCAGCGCCTTGTGCAGCGGGGTGAACCACTGGCCGTTGTAGATGATGTCAGCCAGCTTGAGGGCGACCTGCTGCTTGAAATGCGCGGTCTCCTTATCAAGGGTAATCATTTCGAGCAGCTCGTGCGCCTTATACAAAATGGTGCCGCCCGGGGTCTCGTACACGCCGCGGCTCTTCATGCCGACCAGGCGGTTTTCGACGATGTCGATCAGGCCGATGCCGTTTTTGCCGCCCAGCTCGTTGAGCTTTTCAATCAGAGCAACGCCGTCCATCTTGACGCCGTCAACTGCGACGGGAATGCCCTTTTCAAACGAGACGGTGACGTAGGTCGGCTCGTCGGGAGCCTGCATGGGGCTGACGCTCATCTCGAGGAAGCCGGGCTTTTCATAGGTCGGCTCATTGGCCGGGTCCTCAAGGTCCAGGCCCTCGTGCGACAGGTGCCACAGGTTTTTGTCCTTGGAATAATTGGTCTCGCGGTTTA
The DNA here is from genome assembly GCA_018714845.1 of Candidatus Ventrousia excrementavium. GTDB lineage: Bacteria > Bacillota > Clostridia > Oscillospirales > Butyricicoccaceae > Ventrousia > Ventrousia excrementavium. The sequence continues at coordinate 2,956 of DVMR01000036.1, read as the reverse complement.
TTTTGAGGGGGATGTTGTGCGCCTCGGCGTACTCGATTTCATCCTCGCGGCTCTTGATGTCCCATTCGCGCCACGGGGCGATGACCGTCATTTCGGGAGCAAAAGCCTTGATGCCCAGCTCGAAGCGCACCTGGTCGTTGCCTTTGCCGGTGCAGCCGTGGACAATGGCGTCGGCGCCTTCGGCTTTGGCAATCTCGACCAGCTTTTTGGCGATGACCGGACGGGCGAATGCGGTGCCCAGCAGGTAATTATCCTCGTACTTGACGCCGGCCTTGATGCCGGGGAAGATGTAGTCGTTGACAAACTCTGACTTGAGGTCGGCAATGTAGAGCTTGGAAGCGCCGGTCTTGAGTGCCTTTTCTTCCAGCCCCTCGAGCTCATCGTCCTGCCCGACGTCCGCGCAGACGGCGACGACTTCGCAGCCGTAGTTTTCCTTGAGCCAGGTGATGATAATAGATGTGTCCAGACCGCCGGAATAGGCGAGAACGCATTTCTTGATGTTCTTTTTCATACTGTATGCCTCCGTAAGGTGTGTCGTTATCTTGGTTATAAATATACTATTTTATGAATAAAAATGCAATACCTTTCGCATGAAAACATTGAACAAAAATCAAGCCGGCAGAACCCTGCCGGCTTGCTCTATTGCACAAAAACAAAAAATGACGTCCTGACGGCCGTCAAAACGGGCGGCCACAGTAAGAAAACGGAGGCCGGCTTTCACTGTCTGCCGGCAATCAAAAAGGGCAGTCAATTTTTTCGACAGCCCCTGTGGGTGGATGATTTCGCTTTTTACTGTTTAATATGCATCAAAAAACAGATTTCTACGCTGACCATGATTGCGCCGGACAGTCTTTGCCGCTTTCTGCAAGGAGCGATTTACCCTTTTTCCCAACCGACGAGCGGATAGCGCTGGATAGCGCCGAAGATGCGTTCACGCAGGTCGTGATGGGTGTGCTCCAGCTCGCGCAGCAGGGACTTGACCTCTTCGCGCTTGGTGTGCTTGTCGGCCGGGCACAGGTTGTGGACAACAGGCAGCTCCTGCCGCCGTACAAAATTGATGATTTGACGCTCGGGAATATACAGCATGGGGCGAATGACCGTGATGCCCCTGCGGTCAAGATAGGTGACGGGGTAAAAGCAGTTGATGCGGCCCTCGTAAAACAACGACAGCATAAAGGTCTCGACGGCGTCGTCAAAATGGTGGCCGAGCGCGACCTTTTTGCAGCCTGCGGCCAGCGCCGCGTCGTTGAGAGCACCGCGGCGCATTTTTGCGCACAGGGCACAGGGATTCTTTTCCTTGCGGATGTCAAACAGAATCTTGCCGATTTCAGTTTTCTTTATTATATAAGATACGTCGAGGCTGCGGCACAGCTCGGCAACGGGGGAAAAGTCCATTTCCTCGTATCCGGCGTCCAGGGTGATAGCGGTCAGTGTAAAGGGATTGGGATAAAAGCGGCGCAGCTCAGCCAGCACGGCGAGCAGGGCCAGCGAATCCTTGCCGCCCGAAACACCGACGGCAATCTGGTCTCCGGGCTCAATCATCCGGTAATCGTCAACGCATTTACGCATCAGAGAGAGCATTTTCTGCATGTTTATCAACTCCGGACGCTATTGTACCATAAAAGCCGGACATTGAAAACCGGCATAAAAGTGAAATTGATTTTCAGAAAACAAGAGATATCGAGCGAAATAGAGAGAAATAGAGAGCAAGGGAGCAGATAAATTAAAAAACAAAGAAAAAAGTGTTGACAGGGAAGGAAGGGATATGATATAACTAACAAGGTAAAAAAACTAATTTTGACAGGAGTCTGCTTGAAAAATCGAAAGCCGGGGCTTTCGCTCTTTTCAAGCAGACCCCGGAAATAACGGAGGAGTAACATGTCCACATTCATGGCCAAGGCGGAGAACGTAGAACGCAAGTGGTACATTCTGGACGCAGCCGGCAAGCCCCTGGGCAGAACGGCCGCTGTCGCCGCTTCCATTCTTCGCGGCAAACACAAACCCGAGTACACCCCCCACGTCGACTGCGGCGATTTTGTCATCGTCATCAACGCTGACAAAGCGGTTCTGACTGGCAAAAAGCTGCTGCAGAAATACTACCGGACCCATTCCGGCTATGCCGGCGGTCTGAAAGAGACCCAGTACAAGACGCTGATGGCTGAGCGCCCTGAGCTGGCTGTCAAGCTGGCTGTCAAGGGCATGTTGCCCAAGAACAGCATCGGCCGCTGGTCGCTGGGCCGGCTCAAGGTTTACGCCGGCCCCGAGCACAAGCAGCAGGCGCAGAAGCCCGAAGCATGGTGCGCGGAGTAAGGGGAGGTAAATGACAATGTATACACCGAAAAAAGCCTATTTTTATGGAACCGGCAGAAGAAAAAGCTCGGTCGCCCGTGTCAAGCTCATTCCCGGCGGCACCGGCGTCATCACCATCAACGGCCGTGACATTGACAATTACTTCGGCCTTGAGACGCTGAAGTTCATCGTCCGTCAGCCGTTGGAGGCTGTCGGCATGACCGGCAAGTTTGACCTGGATGTCAAGGTCTCGGGCGGCGGCTACACCGGCCAGGCCGGCGCCATCCGTTTCGGCCTGGCCCGCGCTTTGCTGCAGGCTGACGCCGAGTATCGTCCCGTCCTCAAAAAGGCCGGCTTCCTCACACGCGATCCGCGTATGAAGGAGCGTAAAAAATACGGTCTCAAAGCCGCTCGTCGCGCTCCGCAGTTCAGCAAGCGCTAAAAAAGTTCTTCTTTTCCCCGGAAAACCACGGTTTTCCGGGGTTTTTTATATTTTTGTTCAGATACCAAAAAATGAGGGGTCTTGATTTTGAAATTAACTTCCACAATATGTTGTGGCGTGTTACAATTTATACCACAATTTTTGAGGTTAAATTTGCGGTGTGAAGCGTTATTTTAGCCGTTTGAGGTTAAAATTGCGGTGTGACAGTGTCCAATAACTCGGACT